>JASJAL010000246.1 GCA_030067055.1 Kiloniellales bacterium
CAGAGGGCCCTGGCCGCCCTGCTGAACGACCCCCAGATCCGCGACCGGGCCGGCAACCCGGCGGCGCTACGCCTGCTGTGGGAGGTCTGCCAGATCCCGGACTTCCGCAAGATCCTCTCGGATCAGCACGCCCGCCTGCTGGGCCAGGTTTTCTGCCACCTGCGCGATGGTGAGGGCCGCCTGCCGGATGATTGGGTGGCGCGCCAGATCGCGCGCATCGACCGCGACGACGGCGACATCGACACCCTGGTGGCGCGCATCGCCCACGTCCGCACCTGGACCTACATCAGCCATCGGGCCGACTGGCTGGAGGCCGGCGCCGAGTGGCAGGAGCGCACCCGCGCCCTGGAGGACAAGCTCTCCGACGCGCTGCACGCCCGCCTGACCCAGCGCTTCGTCGACCGCCGGGCGGCCGCCCTGGTCCGCCGCCTCGCCGAGGGTGGCGAGCTGATCGGCGCCCTGCGCAAGAACGGCGAGGTGGTGGTCGAGGGCGAGTACGTCGGCCGCCTGGCGGGCTTCCGCTTCGAGCTCGACCCGGAAGTCGAGGGCGAGGACGCTAAGCCCGTGCTGGCCGCGGCCCGCCGGATCCTGGCCGGCGCGGTCCCGGCCCGGCTACGCGACCTGGAGGCCGCGCCCGACGGCGCCTTCAGCCTTGCCAAGGACGGCCAGATCCTCTGGCAAGGCGCCGTGGTCGCCCGCCTGGCGCCTGGCCCGGAGGTCCTGAAGCCTGCCATCCAGCCGTTTGCCAGCGACTTCCTTGACGGCCCGGAGCGTGAACGCCTGCGCCGCCGGCTGGATACCTGGCTGCAGGCCCTGCTGCGCCGCAAGTTGGCGCCGCTTTTCCGGCTTCGCGAGGCCGGGCTGAACGGGGCCGCCCGGGGCGTTGCCTTTCAGCTGGCCGAAGCTCTGGGCTGCCTGCCGCGCGGCGCCTTCGGCGGCCAGCTCGAAAGCCTGGATAGGGCGGACCGCAAGGCCCTGGCGGACCTCGGCGTGCGCCTGGGCATGACCGGGGTCTACCTGGCCGACCTGCTGCGCGGCCGCACGGCGCCGCTGCGCGGCCAGCTGTGGTGCGTCCACGCCGGCCGGCCCCCGCCGGCCCTGCCGCCGGCCAAGGCCAGGTCCTTCGCCGTCGAGGCCGGGCTGGATCCCCGGCTCTGCCACGCCATGGGCTTTCGTCGTCCGGGCCGCGACGGCGGCAAGCTCGCGGTCCGCGCCGACGCCCTGGAGCGCCTGGCCCGAGAGGCGCGCAAGCTGGCCCGGCAGGGGCCTTTCGCCGCGACCCCGGCGCTCTGCCGGATCGTCGACGTCGAAGAGGCCGGGCTGGCCGCGGTTTTGACCGGTCTCGGCTACCGGGAGACCGCCGACGCCCAGGGCCGCCGCTTCGAGGCGCGGAGCGGCAAGACCGGCACCAAGCGCAAGGCGGCGAAGCGCCGCCGTGGCAAGACTCCTGCCCACTCGCCCTTCGCCAAGCTGCGCGATCTGGGCCTGTCGCAGTGACCGGCGAAGACGCGACGGATAGCCCGGCGGCTTCGATCCGGGCCGACAAGTGGCTCTGGTACGCGCGTTTCTTCAAGACCCGCACCCTGGCCAGCAAGGTCTGTGCCTCGGGCAAGCTGCGGCTTTCCGGCAGCCTGGTTGCCAAGGCGCACCAGAAGGTCAAGGTCGGCGACGTGCTGACCTTTCCGCAGGGTCGCCACATCAGGGTGGTCAGGGTGATCGCCCTTGGCAGCCGGCGGGGTCCGGCCCCCGAAGCCCAGGGCCTCTACGAAGACCTCAAGCCGCCCACCGCCGAGACCCGGCTGCCCCGCGACACGCCGGTCGCGCGACGCGACGCCGGCAGCGGCCGGCCGACCAAAAAGGAGCGCCGCGCGCTGGGCCGGCTCAAGGATCCAAGCTGAGCGCCCTGGGTCAGAGCCGCCTGAAGACCAACGAGAGGTTGTTGGCCGGCATCTCGATCGCCTCGGCCGGGCCGAAGCCGGCGGCGGCCGCAAGCCCGGCCACCACCTCGAGGTCGCGGATGCCCCAGGCCGGATCCTGCTCCCTCAGGCTTTGATCGAAGGCGGCGTTGCTGGGCGCCGTGTGCTGGCCGTCTCGCTTGAAGGGGCCATAGAGGTAGAGCACGCCGCCCGGTGCCAGCAGGCGGCCGGCGCCGGCGACCAGGCCCTCGGCGGCGGCGTAGGGGGCGATGTGGATCATGTTGATGCAGACCACCGCAGTGGCCTCGGTCACGGGCCAGTGCGGGTCGCAGGCGTCGAGCGCCAGCGGCGGCTCGAGGGTCTCGCAGGCGGCGAGACGGGCGTGGGCGGCGATGCTGCGGCGCAGGTCGGGATCGGGATCGCTGGGCTGCCAGAGCCGCGGGGCGAGCTGTGGCGCGAAATAGGCGGCGTGCTCGCCGGTGCCGCTGGCGACTTCGAGCACACGGCCCTCGGACGGCAGCACCCGGCGTAGGACCTCGAGGATCGGGCCGCGGTTTCTTTCGGTGGCCGGGGCGTGACGGCAGTCCGCCGATGTCTCGTCCCGAGGGCTGCCCGTGGTCGCCATGACGGCCAGCATGGCTGTGCCGGAAGGTGGCGGCAAGCCCCTGCAATCCCACATTTTGGCCGGGGTTGAGCGGGCCGGGCCCGCATGATAGGCAAGCGCATGTTCGCTCGCATCAAGGCCCTCCTGTCGGAAAAGGAGCCCGCACTGCCCGTGGGCGGCGCCGAAGGCCTGGGCGCGCTCGAGACTGCGGCGGCCGCGCTCTTGGTCGAGGCGGCGTTGATGGATGGGAACTTCGACCCGGTCGAGCGCGGCACGATCGCTCAGCTTCTGGCACGGCGCTTCGAGCTCGGCACGGCCAAGGCTGAGGCCCTGATCGAAACTGCGGAAGACCAAGTGCGGCTGTCGCCGCAGCTCTACAGCTTCACCCGGGTCGTGAAGGACGAGTTCGCCTACGAAGATCGCGTCGAGTTGATCGAGATGCTCTGGGAGGTCGCCTATGCGGACGGCGAGCTGCATGACTTCGAGGCCAGCCTTATGCGCCGCATCGCCGGCCTGATCTACGTCTCGGATCGGGACAGCGGCGACGCGCGCAAGCGGGCCCTCGACCGCGCGCCCGCAAGCGCTCGATCAGCGTCCGAAACATCTTCCGAAACGGGGAGTTAGCCCACCATGACCTATGTCGTCACCGAAGCTTGCATTCGATGCAAGTACATGGATTGCGTCGAAGTCTGCCCGGTCGACTGCTTCTACGAAGGCGAGAACATGCTCGTCATCCATCCGGACGAGTGCATCGATTGCGGCGTCTGCGAGCCGGAATGCCCGCCCGAGGCGATCCTCCCGGACACCGATCCCACCGCCGAGAACTGGCTGGAGCTGAACCGGCAGTACAGCGAATCCTGGCCGAACATCACCCGCAAAGGCGAGTCCCCGGACGATGCGGACGCGCACAAGGACGAGGCCGGAAAGTTCGACAAGTACTTCAGCGCCAACCCCGGGCAGGGCAGCTGAATGCTGACTTTCCGGCGGAAAAGTGCGGGTCTCGGAGACCCGGGAATCGATCTGGCGGGCGCGAATGCTGCACCGCAGCGTTGTCTTTTACGTGATTTTAGTGTATTGATATTGAGGGGCGAAAGTGGAGCGCCGCGAAGGCGGCTCTGTTGATACAATTGTGGGTTTTGAGGGGGCGCGAAAGCGCCCTCTTTGCGCGATATACGATTTCGCGAAAGAGGTCTAAGCGGGCACTTTGAGCGGCTGCGGCCGGTCGATGCGGAGTTCTGCGGGACGGCCCGGTTGGCCTGTGGGGTGCGGGACGTACATGGAGATAGGCTGAATGACAGCTAAGACCAAGGCGAAGAAGAGCGAGTACGCGGCTGGCGACCACGTCGTTTACCCGACCCACGGCGTCGGGCGGGTTCTGGGGGTCGAGACGCAGGAGATCTCTGGGATCACATTGGACCTGATCGTGATCAAGTTCGAGAAGGACCGCATGACCCTCCGGGTGCCGGTCGAGAAGGCCGAGAACTCGGGGCTTCGCAAGTTGTCGACGCGGAAGGTGATGGACAGCGCACTGCAGACCTTGAAGGGTCGGAGTCGCGCCAAGAAGACCATGTGGAGCCGCCGTGCCCAGGAGTACGAGGCCAAGATCAATTCCGGTGATCCGGTCTCGATCGCCGAAGTGGTGCGCGATCTGCATCGCGGCGACGACCAGCCGGACCAGTCCTACAGCGAGCGGCAGATGTATCAAGCCGCTCTGGAGCGCCTTGCCCGCGAGCTGGGCGCCCTTGAGCACATCGACGAGGCCTCGGCCCAGGCCAAGTTGGAGAAAGCGCTGCGCGCGGCATAGCGCCTTCGCGCGTGACGGTTCTGAACGGCCAGGGCCCGTCCCTGGCCGTTCGCCGTTTCAGGTCAAGGATCCCGGTGCCCCCAGCGGCTGCCGGCCTCGGCGATCGCAAGAGGCGCGGCGCAGACCTGCGCGCTGCGGCCTGCGACCCGGATCCAGAAGTCACAGATTTCCGGCGGGCCGGCGGCGACAGAAATGCGCTAAGTGATTAACAGTTCAGCTACCGACGCGGAATATTCTCCAGGTGCCAAGGTCCCAAGCAAAACCCCAAGCGAAGCCACGTACGAATAAAGCGATCATGACCAGGAAGCTCCGATTGCCGCGTCTGATCGACAGGTCACGCCTGTTCTTTGGGTTTCTTGTGGCCGCCTTGCTGCCTGGCACCATGTATGGCCTGATCGAGGCGACGAAGACCATCCCCGATCAGGGCGTCCTACTCAGCGTCGCCGACGTCGGCAAGTTCGCCTTACTCTTCCTGTTCTTCACCCTGCCGGCGATTGCCTTCTTCGGCCTGCCCATCTTCCTCGCCTACCGGCGCCTGGCCTGGGAGACCACCCTGGGCTTCGTGCTTGCCGGCGCGGCCAGCGCCATGCTCTGGATCGTCGCCTTTGCCTCGCTCAAGGCAGGCGAGTTCCCGGCCCTTCAGCTACAGGACCTGCGCCTTCTGGTGCTGAGGGTGGCGATCCCCGGCGCCATGGCGGGCCTGGCCTTCTACCTGACCGTCTACGTCAAGTTTCACCACATCAAGTGGAACTACAACAACATCGATAAGCGCTGGCTCTGGCTCCTGCTGATTCCGGCCCTGCTGGTCCAGGAGCGCCTGCTCGACTGGGCCAACAGCAAGATCGACGAGAATTCGGGCTCGCTGGTGGAAGTCATGGGCATGGCCTGGGACTGGCTGTCGCACGACCTCTTCTGAGCCGCAGCCGGCGCCTCCGGCCCGCTTGCGATCCGCTCTCAACCGACCCTTGAAGCTACCCCAGACGCGGCTTGTCTTTACCAGCCCGGCACGACATCCTCGGCCCGCGGGGGAGACCTTGCGCCCTAGGCGCGAGGGGAGTGCGCGCCCGGTGGGCGCTGGGGAGAACGACAAGCCACAATAGGATTCCGTGTCCCGCTTCAAGAGCCAGAAGTTCGCCGTCCTGCGGTGCGCGACGCGGGTCTGGGCGATCGCCTCGGTCCACGGCGAGGCCGACCGCCTGATCCGGCTGCAGGCGGCGATTCGAGAGCGATTCCAGCCGGGCGATCGGCTTGTCTACCTGGGCAACATCATGGGCCGGGGGGCGGCGGTGCGCGAGACGATCGACGCCCTCCTGGCCTTCCGGACCGCGGTCCTGGCGCAGCCCGGAATCTTCCGCTGCGACATCGCGATCCTGCGCGGCCGCCAGGAAGAGATGTGGCAGAAGCTGTTGCAACTCCAGTTCGCCGCGGATGCCCGCGGGGTCCTGAATTGGATGCTGGACCAGGGCCTGGCCCCGACCTTGGAAGCCTACGGTGGCAACGCCGAGGAGGGCCTGCGCGCGGCGGCCAGCGGCGCGCTCCACCTGACCCGCTGGACCGGCAAGCTGCGCCAAGCGATGAAGGCCAGTCCCGGCCACTTCGAGGTGATGACCAGTCTACGCCGCGCCGCCTTCACCGACGACGGCAGCCTGCTCTTCGTGAACGCCGGGCTGGATCCTTCCCGGCCGCTGGAAGCGCAGAAAGACAGCTTCTGGTGGAGCCATCCGGGCTTCGCCGAGATGAGCGAACCCTACTCTGGCTTTCGCCGGGTCGTGTGCGGCTTCGACCGCAAGCACCCCGGGCTCGACCTGTCCGAGTACAGCGCCACCCTGGATGCCGGTTCGGGCTTCGGCGGGCCTCTGCTGGCGGCCTGCCTGCGCCCCGACGGCGAGGTCAGCGACCTCCTCGAAGCCTGACACCGGGCCAAAGTGGGCTGGGATGGACCCGATCCGAGCCCCGGAACCTCCTGTGCCTCGCCTGACCAGAGCGTCCGGTCGGCCGGCCGGTCACTGAACGACGAGCTTGACCTTCTCTCCCGCCTTGAGGCCTGCGCCGGGCGCCAAGCCGTTCAGGGTCCGGAAACGCTTTTCGGGCAGATCGTCGAAGGGCGTCCGAGCGGCCAGCGAGGACACCGTCTCGCCGCGCTTGACGGTATGGATGCGCAGGCGATTGGGCTTGATCGCCGCCGCTTCCTCGGCGCTGAGTCGGCGGAAGCTGTAGGTCGTGCGCCGCAGGTCGACGGAGAGGCTCTCGGTCACCGAAAGCGGGGTCGCGAAGAGGAAACGGTAGATCGTGTTCGAGTCGAAGCCGATCGCCACCAAGCGGACGTCGAGTTGCCCGCTCCGGGAGTTGATCCGGGTGGTTGCGGTCGCCGATGGCAGGCCGTTGATCTCCAGATCCTCGACCCTGGAGAGCTGGGCCTTGGGCGCCCAGACTTCGCGGATGTGGCGGGCCGGCCCCCGGGTATCCCTTGCCAGGTCGAAGATGATCCGCGAATCCCGCGGCCCCAGCGCCAGCACCGCTTTCTGGCTATTGATCATGCGGAAGCTCTCGGGCACCTCGAAGGCGAAGCGCAGGTCGGGATGGATGAAGCTGTTGCCGCGAATGATCCCCTGCGATGGATTGTCGCCGTAGAGCAGGCCATCGATCTTCGAAAGATAGGTATCCCGCGCGACGATGGGATTGGCCACCGGCTTGGCGCCGGCGGCCTGGGCCGCCTTCTGGATCCGATCGGTGGTGCGCGGGTGGGTCTGCATGATATCGAACTTGTCGGCCTCGCCGGGCTTGCCGCGCAGCTCCGCCTCCAGCCGGCTGTGCGCCTGCAGCTTCTCGAGGAAGCTCGACATGCCCTTGGGGTCGTAGCCGGCCCGCGAGAGGTAGCGGACCCCGAGCGTGTCGGCCTCGAACTCCTGGTCTCGGGAGTAGCTCTGCAGCGCGATGTTCGCGGCACCCCCGGCGGCATCCGCCGCCGGGCCGCCGACTATTACGCCCAGCAGGGTGGTCGCGACCCCGGCCGCTACGGCGTTGCCGTAGCGCTCGGCCGAGTGGCGCGCGGTCACGTGGCCGATCTCGTGGGCCAGCACGCCGGCGACCTCGGCCTCGTTCTCGGCCAGGGCCATCAGGCCGCGGGTGATGTAGACGTAGCCGCCGGGCAGCGCGAAGGCGTTGACGATCGGGGTGTCGAGGACGGTGAAGGTAAACTGCAGGTTGGGCAGCTCCGAGGTCCTGGCCAGCTTGTTGCCCAGGCTCGTGACGTAGGCCGTGAGTTCGGGATCCTCCTGATAGCCGCCGCCGAACTCCTGCAGGATCTTGGGGTGCTCCTGGAGGCCGAGCCGCTGCTCGTCCTCGGGCCCCATGCCGGCGGTGAAGATCCGCCGTCCGGTCGCCGGCGCCGTCTCGCAGGCGGCCAGCAGCGGCAGGACCAGGACTGCCATGCCGACAAGAAATAGCTTCCCAAGGCCTCGAAGCATCGCCTTCGCTGTCCCTCTTTCGCCTTCACGTTCCACGGATATAGGCGCATCCCCGCCGCGCCCAGCGTCCGCGAGGCGGCATCTTAACCGTCGAACCGGAGCCTGGCGAGCCGCCGGCGCCTGACAAGGCGGTGATCGAACTGGAAGTTCCAGGCGCCGGCGCTACTCCGCCAGCACCTCGATCTGCTCGGGATGGCTGGCGGCGATGCTCGGCCCGTTCAGCGACTTCAGCCAGCCGCGCACGCGCAGGCGCCGGCCGCGGTAGTCCTCCGGGGCGATGCCTTCGGCGGCGAAGAGCTTCCAGGCCTTTGGCGCGATGGAGATCGTGAAGTCGGTCTTCCAGTCCGGTCCGAAGTTCAGATAGACCCGGCCCCGGACCTTCGCGGCCGCGAGCACGCGACCCTCGACCAGCTGGAAGCTGCCGATGTCCGCCGCGGCCGCCTCGGGCGACCGCAGAGCGTAGAAGGGATGGGCCCAGATCCCCAGGCCGGCCGCCCGCGCGGCCCGCTCCCGGGCCAGCATCTCGGCGACCAGGGCGCGGTTGTCGGCGAAGCTGTAGACCCGGGCCAGGCCACGGTCCAGGAGCGCGCCTTGGATCCAGAGCCCGTCCTCGCGCAGGAGATGGGCGAGCCAGCGGCCGTGGCGGTCCTCGCGGCGGCCGGTGAAGGCCAGGCCGAGCTTGCGGTCGAGCGCGAGCGCCTCGAGCGCGGCCTTGGCCGCCTCGGCCAGGGGCCAGGCCTGAACGCCGCGCCGGCCGAGCGGCAGCTTGGGCGCCTGCAGGCCGACCAGGCGGACCTCGCGGCCGCTGTCGAGCACCAGGGTGTCGCCGTCGACCACCGCCGTAGCCCGGTGCCAGGCCTCGGGCTTCAGGGCCTCCGGCGTGGCCGGCGCCGGCCCGGCCAGCGCGGGCGCGGCGGCTAAGACCACGAGATACAAGGTAAATAGAGCGGGACGGCGCAGGGACGGGGGCAAGGGGCCGGTTCCTCGAAGGCTTCCAGAGAAGGCGTGCACCGCGGCGCGCTTTGGTTATAGTGTCGCCGCGTTTTCCTGGGTAGCGAAAGCCGAGATGTTCGGAACAGCCACACTGCGCAGCGATCTCTACCCGCCGATCAAGCCCAGCGAGACCGGCAGGCTGGAGCTCACCGGCG
The DNA here is from genome assembly GCA_030067055.1 of Kiloniellales bacterium. Next base: position 8,940 of record JASJAL010000246.1, read on the forward strand.
GCCACGTCATGTACTGGGAGACCCTGGGCAATCCCAAGGGGCCGGCCGTGGTCTTCCTGCACGGGGGGCCGGGCGCCGGCGCGGCCCCGGACCACCGCCGCTTCTTCGATCCGGCGCACTACCGCATCGTGGTCTACGACCAGCGGGGTGCCGGGCGCTCGACCCCGCTGGGCGAGGTCCGGGACAACACCACCCAGGACCTGATCGCCGACCTGGAGCGGCTGCGCGAGCACCTCGGGCTCCCGGGCTGGCTGGTTTTCGGCGGTTCCTGGGGCAGTACCCTGGCCCTGGCTTACGCCCAGGCCCATCCCGAGCGGGTCAAGGCGCTGATCCTGCGCGGCATCTTCCTCTGCCGGCCGCCGGAGATCGACTGGTTCATCCGCGGCATGGGGACCTTCTTCCCCGAGCACTGGCGCCGTTTCGCCGAGTTCCTGCCCGAGGCGGAAAGGGACGACCTTCTGGCCGCCTATCACCGGCGTCTGATGGATCCGGATCCGGAGGTCCACCTGCCGGCGGCGCGGGCCTGGAGCGTCTACGAGGGCGCCTGCTCGACCTTGCTGCCCAGCCCCGAGACCGTGGCCGCCTTCGGCGAGGATCGTCTGGCATTGAGCCTGGCGCGGATCGAGGCGCACTACTTCGCCAACCGGATCTTCCTGGCCGAGAACGCTCTGCTCGACAACGTCGAGCGGATCCGCCAGATCCCGTCGGTGATCATCCAGGGCCGCTACGACGTGGTCTGCCCGATCGCGACCGCCGAGGACCTACACCTGGCCTGGCCCGAGGCGGACTACGTCGTGGTCCCCGATGCCGGGCACTCGGCCATGGAGCCGGGAATCCGCCGGGCCCTGGTCTCGGCGATGGAGAAGTTCAAGAATCTCTAGGCGGGAAGGTATCCTATGGAGAATCCGATCGTTGTCGGGTCGGACGGAGGGAACGCGCGGGACGCGTCCTCCGCGGGGCAGCGCGCCCACGCCTTCGACTTCACCGCGATCGACGGCGCGCCCTTGCCGCTCTCCGGCTACGCCGGCAAGGCGCTGCTGGTGGTCAATACCGCGTCGCGCTGCGGCTTCACCGGGCAGTACAGGGCGCTGCAGGCGCTCTGGAGCGACTACCGCGACCGCGGTCTGGTCGTTCTCGGTGTGCCCTCGAACGACTTCGGCGGCCAGGAGCCGGGCAGCGAGGCCGAGATCCGGGCTCTCTGCGACGACGACTATGGCGTCGATTTCCCGCTGACTGTGAAGACCCGGGTGCGCGGCCCCGAAGCCCATCCCTTCTACCGCTGGGCCCGCGCCGAGGCCGGCGGCCTGGCGGCGCCCAAGTGGAACTTCCACAAGTACCTGATCGCCCCGGACGGCCGCCTGGCCGCCTGGTTCTATTCCTGGACCACGCCCAGGGCCCGTCGTCTGCGCCGCGCCGTGGAGGCGGTCCTGCCCGAGGGCGCCGGCTGAGGATCCACGCCGGTGGCTTGCGCTTGACAGCGGCGGGCGCCCTTCGCGCATACTTAGGGCGGGCAACCCTGGCGTGTTCGGCGGCCGCACGCCGCCAGATTCCCTCTGTCCCGGCCCCCGGGATGGACAGAAATTCCATGCGACGACAGGGGACGACATGAAGATCCAGATCGACGAAACCGACTTCCAGCAACTGTCACCCGCGGTGCAGCGCGAGCTGCTCGAGCGCTTCGCCGGCGACAGCGGCGTCTACAGCCGCAGAAGGCGGCGCGCCAAGCCGGCGAAGCTGGACTGGCGCCGGCCCCTCGACCTCTCGCCCGAGCAGGCCCAGCGCCTGGTGCACGGGCTCTCCGAGGACCACCGGCGGCGCCTGGCACTCTTCGCCCGCAAGAACGGCCGGGTCCGGATGAAGGAGATCCTGGCCCTGACCGGCGAGACCGACCTGCGCGCGACCACCGCTTTCCAGCGCGTGGTGACTCGCCGGCTGCGCCGCCTGATCGAGGACCCGGAACGCAAGGCCCAGCTGATCGCCTGGGACTTCGACGCCACCAAGTGGGACGAGGACCGAATCACCATCGTCGACGGCGTCTACTACGTCAGCGAGTCGACCGCCGCGGCCCTGCGGGCCTGCCTGAAGCCCAAGGGCGGCAAGGCGAACTAGGACCCGTCGGGTCGACGGCCGGCCGGCTACGTGCGACGCTTTCGAAAGGTTGCTCCGGCGGACGCCGGCGCGCCGGGGAGGCGCGGGCTGCGATGAGCGATGCTGACACCAAGCCACGCGGCAAGGCCCGGCCGAGAGTCGAGCGGCCGCGGATGCACAAGGTCATCCTGGTCAACGACGACTTCACGCCGCGGGAATTCGTGGTGAAGGTCCTCAAGGCGGTCTTCGGCATGGACGAGGACGGGGCCTACGCCGTGATGATGACCGCCCACCAGCGCGGTGCCTGCGTCGTCGCGGTCTTCACCAAGGACGTCGCCGAGACCAAGGCCGACCAGGGCACCGACGCCGGCCGCGCCGCCGGCTACCCGCTGCTCTTCACCACCGAGCCGGAGCAATAGGGCGTCTCCCGGTCCGCTGCGGCCCCGGCGTCGACGGACCTAGCGATCTTCCCGATCAGACGCGTTCCCGTCTGGCCGGGAGTCGTGCGCTGACACTCAGAAGTTGGGGCGTTACATCCGGCCAGATGGATCGCAAAGCGAGTCCATCTGATCGGATAGCGCCCTGGAGCGCGGCAAGTCCAGCTAGGACCGGAAACGCTCAGCTTCCAGCGCCTTCACGATCTCGCGGCCGCGCGCCGCGTAGGCCGGCGCCTGGGCGAGGTCGAGGTAGCCGCCCACCAC
>JASJAL010000247.1 GCA_030067055.1 Kiloniellales bacterium
GGCTTGGCCGGGCGCGAGGGCTACTACCCGCGCGAGCTTTCGGGCGGCCAGCAGCAGCGCGTCGGCATCGCCCGCTCGCTGGCAGTCGAGCCGGAGCTCTGGTTCCTGGACGAGCCCTTCTCGGCGCTCGATCCCCTGATCCGGCGCGAGATGCAGGACGAGTTCCTGCGCCTGCAGAACATGCTGCACAAGACCATCGTCTTCATCACCCACGACTTCGACGAGGCGATCCGCCTGGCCGACCGCATCGTCATCATGTTCGAGGGCCGTATCGTGCAGATCGGCACCGCCGAGGAACTGGTGACCAACCCGGCGACGGACTACGTCAAGGAGTTCACCAAGGAGGTCTCGCGCGAGAAGCTGCTGACGGTGCGCAGCGTGATGGCGCCCGCATCCGACGGTCTGATGAACGGTGCCAGCGTCGCCGCGGAGGACAAGCTCTCCAGCGCCGCCGGCCGGATCCTGCGCGAAGATGCGCCGGTCCGGGTCGTCGACGGAGAGGGCCAGACCGTCGGCCAGGTGTCCCGCGACCGGGTCATCGAGGCGCTCTACGGCCCCCCAAAGTGAGCAAGGGGACTAGCCGATGAGTACGGCCCCGATCCGAAGCGCGATCTATCAGGGCTCGGATTCGCCGATCCTGAACTCCGGCACCTATAGAACCCTGCTGATCCTGGCGCCCTTCCTCGCCCTGATCCTGGTCCGGCCGCTGCTGCCGGACTGGGCGCTGGTCTGGCCCAAGGACTGGGCCCTGCCCTTCATCGCCTGGCTCAACGCGATGGTCGAGGTCCTGCACAAGGGCGAGATCTTCGGCCTCTTCACCGTCCGGGACGTGACCAGGGCCGTCGCGCTGTGGATCGAATGGCCCCTCGACTTCATGGAAGGGCTGCTGATCTCCGGCTTCCGCTCGCTCGGATTGCCGCCCCTGCCCTGGGTGATGATCGTCGGCCTGGCCGCCGTCTTCGGGACCTGGCTCAAGGGCTGGCGCCTGGGCCTGCTGGCCGGCGGCTGCATCTTCTACATCGCCGTCTTCGGCAAGTGGAAGCTCTCCATGATCACCCTCTCGGTGGTCCTGGTCGCCGCCCCGGTCGCCGGTGCCATCGGCCTGGGCCTCGGCCTGATGGCGCTGAAGTGGCGCAACTTCGAAAGGGTGCTGCAGCCGCTGCTCAACGTGATGCAGTCCCTGCCCCACTTCTCCTACTTGATCCCTGTCGCGGTCTTCATCGGCGTGTCGCACCGCGCCGGCGCCATCGCGACCCTGCTCTTCGCCGTGCCGCCCATGGCGCGCCTGACCATCCTCGGCCTGCGCCGAGTGCCCAAGGAGGTCGTCGAGGCCGGGGTTATGGCCGGCTGCACGCCGCGCCAGATGCTGTGGAAGGTCCGGATTCCGGCGGCTCGGGAGACCCTGCTGGTCGGCGTCAACCAGGTGATCATGCAGTGCCTGGCCATGGTGGTCATCGCCTCCTTCGTCGGCGCCAAGGGCCTGGGCCAGGACCTGCTGTTCCGGCTGCAGGGCCTGCAGATCGGCAAGGCGCTGGAAATCGGGGTCGCCATCGTATTCATCGCGGTGACCCTGGACCGCCTCAGCGTCGCGATGACCGAGAAGCAACCGGTGCACCGGCCCCAGGGGCCCTTCTGGAAGGTGCATCCCTACCTCACCGCCGCCGGCGCCGTTGTCGTCCTGTCGGTCATCGCCGCCGTGATCTGGCCCGAGGCCGACAGACTGCCGAAGAAGCTGACCGTCACCACCGCGCCCTTCTGGGATGCCATCGTCGACTGGATCACCTTCCACCTCTTCGACCCGCTGGCGATTTTCCGCGACGGCCTGCTGGTCCATGTGCTGATCCCCCTGCGGGCGGTCTATCAGTGGATTCCCTGGACCGCGGTGGTCGCCCTGGTCGCCACCATCGGCTGGCGGCTCGGCGGCTGGCGCCTGTCCCTGCTGGTCTCCGGCTTCATCGCTTTCATCGCCTTCTCGGGCTTCTGGGAGCGAGCGGCGATCACCGCCTACATGGTCTCCTTCGCGCTCTTCCTCTGCGTGCTCTTCGGCCTGCCGCTGGGGATCTGGGCCTCGGCCTCGGAGCGCCGAACCCGCTTCGTCGGCTTCCTCTGCGACACCTTCCAGACCTTCCCCTCCTTCATCTACCTGATCCCGGTGATCATGCTGTTCCGGGTCAGCGACGTGGCCGCGATCATGGCGATCGTGATCTACGCCAGCATCCCGGTGATCCGCTACACCATGTTCGGCCTCAGGCGGGTGCCGACGCAGACCGTCGAAGGCGCGATCACCTCCGGCTGCACGCCCTCGCAGATCCTCTGGAAGGTCCGTATGCCCCTGGCCTTCCCGGAGATCATGCTGGGCGTCAACCAGACCATCATGTTCGCGCTCTTCATGGTCATCATCGCGGCCTTCATCGGCACCAAGGACCTGGGCCAGGAGATCTTCCGCGCCCTGACCAACCAGGACGCCGGCAAGGGCCTGGTGGTCGGCCTCTGCGTCGCCTTCATCGGCCTGACCGCCGACCGCCTGATCACCGAGTGGGCCGAGCATCGCAAGAAAGAGCTGGGGCTCAGCTGAGTCGGCGCCATGGAATCGGGACCGGGCAGCCTGACAGGGAGACAGCGGCAAGGCCTCGACACGACAGCGCCGCGCGGGGAGCGCCGCCCGCGCCTGGCCCTCGCCGCGGCGCTGCTGGTCAGCTGCGTGCTGGGTTCGATCCATGCTTTCAGCGTCTTCATCGCGCCCCTGGAGGCCGAGTTCCAGGCCACGCGCGCCTCGGTCGCCTTGCTCTATTCCCTCGCGCTTCTCAGTCTCACCCTGGCCGTTCTGCTCTCGCACCGGGTCTTCCGCCGCTTCGCCCCGCAGCGGATCCTGCTGGCCCTCGGCACCACCGCCTGTCTCGGACTTCTCCTCGCCGCCGGACTGCAGAGCCTGCCAGTCACGGCGCTGGGCTTCAGCCTGGTCTTCGGCTTCGCCAACGGCCTGGGCTACGCCCTGACCCTGCAGCTCGCCGCCCACGCCTATCCTGACAGCAAGGGCGCGGCCATGGGTGCGGTGACCGCGGTTTATGCGCTGGGCGCGATGATCTTCGCCAAGGTCTTCGCCCTGTTGATCGTGGCCGCCGGTCCGGCGCCCGCTTTCGCATCCCTGGGCGCGGTCATCCTGGTCCTGACAGCGGCCGGCGCCCTCGCCGTGCGGTCCTCGGCAATCCGCTTCGGGCCGGCCGCCGACGCGGCCTCCGCCTCTGCGGAGGGCGACGACGGACGAAGCCTCGCCATTCTCTGGGTCGGCTACGGCTGCGGCTGCCTCGCCGGCCTGATGATCATCGGCCACGCCGCCGCGGTCGTCGCCAGCGCCGGCGGCTCGGACGGCGACCGGGTCCTTGGCACCATGCTGATCGCCCTCGGCAACGCAGTTGGCGGGGTCTGCGCCGGGCTGCTGGCGGACCGGGTCGCGGCGCGCAGCCTGATCCTGGGCCTGCCGCTGCTGTCCGGCGCCGCGCTCCTGACGCTCGCCGCCGACCTGGCGCCGGGCCAGGTCATTGCCGCCCTGGTCGTGATCGGCTTCGCCTACGGCGCGATCATCGCGGTCTATCCGGTGGTCACCGTCGCCTACTTCGGGCTCGCCCAGAGCGCGCGCGCCTACGGCCGGATCTTCACCGCCTGGGGCGCCGCCGGGCTGGCCGGCCCCTTCCTGGCCGGCGTCGTCTATGATGGCAGCGGCAGCTACGGCAAGGCCGCCCTCATCGCGGCCGGCCTGGCCGGCGTCTCGGCGGCGGCGATCGTCTTTCTGCCGCGCCAGGCGCTCGCGGCGTGAAGCGGGAGGAAATCGTCATGGACCCTCAGGCACTCGGACTGGCTCAGCCGCCGCGCATCCTGCGCCCGGGCATCCGTACCCTACCGCTCGGTCAGGAGCGCTACCTGGTCGCCGGCGCCGGTGCGCTGGTCCTGCGCCTCGCGGCCGGCGACCGGCTGCGCGTCATCGACCTCGAGGGCCGGCAGCCCTGCGAAATTCTGGCCTTCCGCAGCGACGGCAAGCCCGCCGACGGCCTCCTCGGCCGCCCGGCCAGGGGCAGCGCGACGGGCGCCAAGGCTATTCTGAGCAAGAGCGACTCGCGCCTGGCGAAACACGGGCTGTCTCTGGAAGGTGTTGCTTCGCTCGACCTTTTCGGCCCCGACGGCCCGGCCGGACAGGAAGAGTCCTTTACCTCCGCTGAGGACGGGGTGGTCCTGATCACGGCACCCGGCGGCCCCATGGCGGTGGACGCCCAGACCCCGCCGACCGATCTCGAGGTCTTCGTCGAGCGTGCCGACCCGCAAGCCGCCGCGGCCCGGACGGAGCTGCCGCCGCCCCTGGCCGAGCCGCGCGAGGAGCTGCGCATCGAACGCCGCACGGCCGGCGCCTTCGAGGTCAAGGCCGGCGAATGGATCCAGATCCTCGACGTCGAGGGCCGGCAGTGCTCCGACTTCCAGGCCTTTCCGGTCGACCAGCTGGACCGCGGCATCGAGCGCTGCCTCGACGTCACCACCACGCGCACCCTGATGGGCCAGGCCTACCCGGGCCCGGGCCTGATGGCCAAGTACTACGACCAGGACATGCGGCCCCTGGTCGAGATCGTCCAGGACAACTGCCTGCGCCACGACGCCTTCGGCCTGGCCTGCACGGCCAAGTACTACGAGGACATGGGCTATCCCGGGCACGTCAACTGCTCGGACAACTTCAACACGGCCCTCCAGCCCTATCCGGTCGCACCGCGGCGCGGCTGGATGGCGATGAACTTCTTCTACAACACCGGCATCGACGACCAGAACCAGTTCTACCTGGACGAGCCCTGGTCGCGCCCGGGCGACCACGTCCTGCTGCAGGCCCAGACCGACCTGGTCTGCGTGTCCTCGGCCTGCCCCTGCGACATCGATGCCGCCAACGGCTGGAACCCGACCGACATCCACGTCCGGATCTACGGTGTGGACCAGGCCTTCAAACGCTCGATCGGCTTTCGCAAGACCGCAGCCGCGGAGGTGGAAATGACCAAGGAAAGCGGATTCCATCCGCGCACGTCGGCCCTGACCCGCAGCTTCACGGAGTACAACGGCTTCTGGCTGCCTGCCAGCTTCACCAACCACGGCGCGATCGAGGAGTACTGGGCCTGCCGCGAGAAGGTCGTGGCCCTCGACCTCTCCGCCCTGCGCAAGTTCGAGGTCCTGGGCCCCGACGCCGAGACCCTGCTGCAGCACTGCCTGACCCGCAACGTCCGCCGCCTGGCGGTGGGCCAGGTGGTCTATTCGGCGATGTGCTACGAGACCGGCACCATGATCGACGACGGCACCCTGTTCCGGCTCGGCCCGGACAACTTCCGCTGGGTCGGCGGCTGCGACTTCGGCGGCGAGTGGCTGCGCCAGCAGGCCGAGGCGCTGGGGCTGGAGGTCTGGGTCAAGTCATCGACCGACCAGCTGCACAACCTCTCGGTCCAGGGCCCGAAGAGCCGCGACACCCTGAAGGAGGTGATCTGGACCCCGCCGGCCCAACCCTCGATGGAGGAGCTCGGCTGGTTCCGCTTCGCCATCGGCCGGATCGGCGGCCCCGACGGCATCGCGGTGATCGTCTCGCGCACCGGCTACACCGGCGAGCTGGGCTACGAGGTCTGGTGCCATCCTGTGGACGGCCCGGCGGTCTGGGACGCGGTCTGGCAGGCCGGCGAGCCGCACGGGATCACGCCGCTCGGGCTCGATGCCCTGGACATGTTGCGCATCGAGTCCGGCCTGATCTTCGCCGGCTACGAGTTCGACGATCAGACCGATCCCTTCGAGGCCGGCATCGGCTTCACGGTCCCTCTGAAGAGCAAGAACGAGGACTTCGTCGGCCGCGCGGCCCTGCTCGCGCGCAAGGAGCACCCGCAGCGCCGCCTGGTCGGCCTGGAGCTGGAAGGCGAGGAGCCGGCCGCCAATGGCGACTGCGTGCACATCGGCCGGCAGCAGGTCGGTGTCGTGACCTCGGGCACCCGCTCGCCGGTGCTGAAGAAGAACGTCGCGCTCTGCCGCATGGCCGTCGAGCACGCAGAGCCCGGCACCGCGGTCGAGGTCGGCAAGCTGGACGGCCACCAGAAGCGCCTGCCCGCGAAGGTAGTCGCCTTCCCCTTCTACGATCCGGACAAGTCCCGGGTCCGCGCCTGAGCGCCGGCCTTTGATTCACACCGCCGGCGGGTCGGCCTCGGCCCGGGCCCAGTCGGGCTGCAGGCCCAGCACCCGGGCGCCGGCCGGCATCGCCGGGTTGAACAGGGCGTTGTGCCAGTAGGTCGCCTGGAAGGCCGGATCGGCCACGGCGAGCTCGCGCACCGCGCAGGGCAGGTCGTAGCTCTGCTGGTACTGCTCGAAGAGCAGGCGGCAACGCCCCGCCGTGCAGAGGGCGGTCGCGGTCTCGGACCCCGGGCCGAAGAGCGCGGTCAGCTCCTCGGAGAACTCCTGCGGACGCTGGTAGTAGGCCGCCGCCAAGAGCTTGAGGGCGGCCTGGTAGCGCTCCGCGGGATCGTGGGTCTTGCGCACCATGTGGCGGAACTGGGCGGTGGTCTCCTCGGGCGCGGCCTTGACCGTCAGCACCACGATCCGGCCCAGGTCCCGCGGATGATCCTGGCCCTCGGGTTCCAGCAGGACTTGGGGCGTCATGGCCGAGGTCGGCCGACCGCCGGCCTCGCGCACCGCCAGTTGGCGGATCCGGCACTGCCAGCCGAGGAAGTGGTTGCGGATCACCGCCTGCGCCGGCTCCAGGCGCACCACCTCGGCCTCGCTTTCCGTCGTCATGGCTGCCTCCCGAGACTCCCGGCCTGCTTGCTACTCGCCGGCCAGCGCCCGGACCGCGGGCTCGACAACCGGCAGGCTGAAGGGCCGGTCGTGCTGCAGGGCGGGGATCATCCGCCGCGCCTTGGCGACCTCTTCGGGATCGACCTCGGCGACCACGAAGCCGCGGTCCTCGCCGCCGTCGGCGATCACCCGGCCCCAGGGGTCGACGATCAGCGAGTGCCCATAGGTCGCCCGGTCGCCGGCGTGGAGGCCGTACTGGCAGGGCGCGAAGACGTAGCAGCCGGTCTCGATCGCCCGGGCCCGCAGCAGCACGTGCCAGTGGGCTTCGCCGGTCGTCTTGGTGAAGGCGGCGGGCACGGTCAGGAAGATGGCGCCGGCCTGGGCCAGGGCGCGGTAGAGCTGGGCGAAGCGCAGGTCGTAGCAGACCGAGAGCCCGATGCGCCCCCAGGGCAGATCGGCCACCACCGCCGCGTCGCCCGGCGCGATGGTCGCAGATTCCCGGTAGCTCTCGCCGCCCGCCAGGTCGACGTCGAAGAGGTGCACCTTGTCGTAGCGCGCCGCCACTTCGCCCTGCGGATCGAGCAGGTAGCTGCGGTTGAAGACTCCTTGCGGTCCCGCCTCGATCGCCACCGAGCCGAGCAGCAGCCAGGCCTCCAGCTCCCGCGCCAGCGCGCCGAAGCGCGGCAGCGCGGGATGCGCCTCCTCGGCGAAGGCCTCGGGCAGCAGCAGCGCGCCCTTGAGGTCGAGCCCGGTGAAGTACTCCGGCAGGCAGATCAGCCGCGCGCCCTCGGCCGCGGCCCCGCGCACCAGCTCGGCGCAATCCTCGAGATTGGCCGCCGTCTCGGTCCCCGCACAGTTCTGCACGCAGGCCACCCGAAACCGCCCAGACATGACCCCGCTCCTTTCCGGTTATCCTCGGCCGGAGGCATTATGGGCAAAGGCGAGGGGCGTGTCGAACGCGGGAGTGCGGTGTGTGTCCGTATGCGCAACCTCGGGCCGCATCGAAACCGCCGCACTCTCGCCTCTCTGCTAAGCGAATTGCAATGCGACCATCGCTTTGATCCACGTCATGGCTGACGCGTCGGTATTTGCCACTCAGTTACGGTCAATCCAGCAATCAATACAGGCTAGGAAAGTCTCGGCAATGAAGCGAAGGATGGCCACTGAACTCGCATCCACACTCATCGCTGTGGCTCTTGCCGTAGCAACTCCCAAAATCGCGCAAGCCGATATGGAGCAGACCGGTGAGAGAGAATTTCGCTCGAACTGCGCCGTTTGCCACGGGATTGAAGCCAGGGGCGACGGCCCAATGGCCGATCTCTTCGACCCTAGACCCCCCAACCTCACCCTTCTGAGCCGACAGAACGGTGGCTTCTTCCCTTACGAGACGGTCTTCGATTCCATCGACGGACGAAGCGAGGTCGCTGCGCACGGACCCAGGGACATGCCGGTTTGGGGCGAGGCTCTGCAGGCGTCAGGAGATTCATTGGGTCTACACCGGGAATTGCTCGCCTATGGCAGGATCCTGGCGTTGACCAGATATCTGGAGCGTTTGCAGGCTGAGTGAATGTTGTTTCGAGGACGCCAACCGAAGCCGCATTGCTTCCCCTTGTCCTTGGACGATCGGCGGGAAACACGAGCATGCCTCTGACCCTGACATCGCCAGCATTCTCAGACCACGAAGAGATCCCCAAACGTTACACTTGCGAGGGCAACGACATTTCACCGCCCTTAGCGTGGTCCGGGGCCCCTCAAGAAACCAAGAGCCTTGTGCTGATCGTTGATGACCCCGACGCCCCCGACCCAGCGGCCCCGAAGATGACGTGGGTTCACTGGGTGCTCTACAATTTGCCCCCGACAAGTGAAGGTCTGCCGGAAAGTGTCGGGGCCGATGCGCTTCCCGCCGGCGCGAAAGAGGGTCAGAACGACTGGAAGAACCTGGGGTATGGCGGACCCTGCCCGCCGACCGGGCGGCATCGCTACTTTCACAAGCTCTATGCTCTGGATACGGTCCTCGCCGACTTGAACGCCCCAACCAAATCACAGTTGGAAAGGGCGATGAAGGCCCACATCCTGGCCCAAGCCGAGCTCGTTGGAACCTACGAGAAGAAGGATCGCTAGGGCCGGCAGGATGACGCTGTACGGTTGAGGACGAGTTCACTCTCGTGCTCGACCAGGCAGCGATCGAGGCCTCCGAGACCTCTTGGCAAGACTCCGGGATGGGAGTGAGACCGATGTCAGACCCCTTCATGCTTGGCGTGCTGACATGGATGGGCATCGCGCTTTGTCTCAGCCAAGCGGCCATGTTCTCCGGTCTGAATCTCGCCGTTTTCAGCGTGAGCCGCTTGCGGCTCGAAATCGAGGCGTCTCTCGGTGAGCGAAGAGCAGCACAAGTTCTCGCGTTACGGGCCGACCCCAATCTGACCTTGACGACGATCCTTTGGGGCAACGTGGCGGTCAACGTGCTGCTCACACTCCTCTCCGACTCGGTGTTGGCGGGGCTTTCCGCCTTCCTTTTCTCCACCTTCGCGATCACGATCTTCGGCGAGATCCTGCCCCAGGCCTATTTCTCGACGCACGCGGTGCGTATCGCCTCCGCATTGGCGCCCGTTCTGAAGGCATATGGCGTTGTTCTTTATCCGCTGGCCAAGCCCTCTGCCGTCATCCTCAATCGCTGGCTCGGACGCCAAGGACTGCGCCTGTTCCGCGAGCGCGAGATGCGCGAGTTGATCCAGAAGCACTTTGAGGCCGAAGGCGCAGAGATCGAGCGCCTGGAAGGACTGGGCGCTCTCAACTTCCTCGCACTCGACGATCTTAGGGTCTCGGAGGAAGGCGAGATCGTCGACCCGGAGAGCGTGATCAGTTTGTCGATCGAAAATGGGCTGCCCGTGTTTCCAAAAATCCACTGCACGGCCTCTGACCCCTTCATCAAGCGCGTCGATCGCTCCGGGCGAAAGTGGATCATTCTCACCAACCCTTCGGGCGAACCGGTCTTCGTGATGAACTCGGACGCATTCCTACGAGACGCTCTCTTCACACCCGAGACCTTTCGCCCCCTTGGCCATTGCCATCGTCCAATCATCGTACACGACTCCAAGCGACGCCTTGGTGAGGTCATTGGACTCCTAACGGTGCAGGCCGAACGCCCGGGCGACAACGTCATCGATAACGACGTGATTCTGGTTTGGGCGGCCGAAAAACGGGTGATCACGGGCGCCGACATCCTCGGCCGCCTTATGAGCGGCATTGCCACCGTCGAGAGCGTTCCACGATGACGTTCACACTGCGGGACAGCGGAGCGGCCTCTGTCGACCCTGCAACGACAATGTGCGGCAAAGTCCGAAGTGGGCCGATCACTCTCTCGAGGAGAGCTGATTTGCAACTGGTTTCCTGTCCGGTTCATGGTTTCCGTGGATCGTCCGGTCGAATTCTCAAAGTGCCTTTCCAAAGACCATGACGTCCTCAGGTTCCTGGATTACGAGCGTGTTGTTCTTCCTTCTGGTCGTCGGCGTGATCTACGTCGCCCTGGTAGGCTTGCTGTTCTTCTCGCAGTCACGGCTGCTATATTTCCCCTCCCGCCACATTTTCGCGACGCCCGATCGCATCGGCCTGATCTATGAGCCGGTCGAGATCCTCACAGAGGACGGGATCAAGCTGGACGGCTGGTTCCTGCCCGCGCCGCAGAGACGAGGCATCCTTCTCTTTTTCCACGGCAACGCTGGCAATATCTCGCATCGGCTCGAATCCCTGAAGATCTTTCATGACCTAGGGCTTTCCGTCCTCATCTTCGACTATCGCGGATATGGCAGAAGCGAAGGCACGATTTCGGAGCCGGGCCTCTATCGCGACGCGGAGGCCGTCTGGCGCTATCTGACCGAAGAGAGGGAAATTCCCCCGGAAGACATCGTACTCTTCGGACGCTCGCTTGGGGCGGCGGTTGCCGCCTGGCTCGCGGCCCGACACCAGCCGGCGGCCTTGATCATGGAGTCGGCCTTCACTTCGGTGCCTGATTTGGCGCAGAGCCTTTATCCGATATTTCCCGCTCGCTGGTTAGCGCGATCGCGGTACAGCGCGGATGAGTACCTGAAGTCCGTCACCTGTCCGGTTCTCGTCGTGCACAGCCGTGAGGACGAGATCATTGCCATCCGGCACGGCCGCAGTGTCTTCGCGACCGCCAGGGAGCCAAAGCGTTTCCTGGAAATCCGCGGCGGCCACAACGACGGCTTCTTCGTCAGCGGCCGCTTGTATACAGATGGCCTCGACAGCTTCCTGCGCACCCACCTGAAGGGATGACGTCCGAAGCCCTTCTGCACGGACAACCTCTCGGCTACATGACGGGCGTCAATCGCTGCGTCCCATGGCGCCGGCGCCTGTACCAATTGATCTCAAAGCCTCTGGGAAGGAAACTGAGGAAGCCGGGTCAATATGCCTTGATCTCGCTCAAGACCACGCCTCGGCGTTGCTCGATACTTGTCCCCGTCGCACGTCATGGGACCGACAGCCTGACCCCGCCCTCTATCGTTTCTTTGTCCACGTAAGGCGAGGTCATGGCTGCAAGCAGGGCCGCGTAGTTGAGACCAAAGGCCAGCTCGTCCCCGACACAAAGACGGCCTTTGGTTCGCGTCACGTCGGCGATCACGTAGCCGCTCGAGGCCCCGATGATGGCGACGTCTTGGTCGACCGGCGTCATGCCCTCGACGCTCACGTCCTGCCGCCCGACGTTCAAGATCGCGCGGTCAATCTCGCCTCGATCCGCGAATTTCGGTAGCTCGCCGAAGGCATCTTCGCTGCGCTCTCCGATCGGCAGCGAAGGCTTTCGCCTGAGCTCGAGCACTTCGGCTCGCAGGAGGAAGGCGTCCTG
>JASJAL010000248.1 GCA_030067055.1 Kiloniellales bacterium
TCTCGAATCCTCGATCAAGAACGCCTACGAGCGGGCAGGGATGGTCAAGACCAACGACGACTCGGTCGGCAGCCTGACCATGATCGGCACCGTCTCGCCTGCCGGCGGCAACTTCGACGAGCCGGTGACCCAGGCGACGCTGTCGACGGTGAAGGACTTTCTCGGCCTGTCCTACGATCGTGCCTACAAGCGCTTCTATCCGGCGGTGGATCCGCTGATCTCCTGGTCACGGTACTTGAAGCAGCTGGAGCCCTGGTTCGACCAGAACGTCGACGTCGGCTGGACCAAGCGGGTCGAGGAAATGCAGGAGCTGCTGCACAAGGGCGAGGGCGTGGCCCAGATGATGCAGGTGACCGGCGAGGAGGGCATCACGACCGAGGATTTCGTGGTCCAGCAGAAGGCGCTCTTCCTCGACATGGTCTACCTGCAGCAGGATGCCTTCGATTCGGTCGATTCCTCGGCATCCCTGGAGCGGCAGAAGCTCACCTTCAACAAGGTCTACGACCTGGTGACACGGCGCTATAGCTTTGCCGACAAGGAGGCGGTGCGCGACTACTTCACCAAGCTCACGGGCCTCTTCAAGAACTTCAACTACGCGGCGGAAGAGGCGCCCGACTACGGCAGCCTTCTGAAGCAGATCGACGATCTCGCGGCCGGGGCGCCCCAGTGAGCCGAGGTGGTCACAGCCGCCCGAATGTCGGATGAGGAACCAGGGTCAGGATCGGACTCGTCCTTTTTGAACTGAGCCGTAGAACCCGATTCGGTCCCTAGCTGCCGCCGGTGCATGAGAAGGTCTCGCCGGTGCCAAAGCCGAACTTCGGATGGGGCGCGAAATCGGCGTGCCATATCATCTGGCATGGGGTGCCGGAGAGGTATTCGCACGCCGTGCCTCAGTGAGCCTATCTTGTTGAATCTTAGATGAAATTGTCCCCGGTCAGCGGTTCAGCAAGGGGTTCCGAAAACTCTCCGGTCGCAGGAAGCGCGGGACGGGATCGCGCCCCAGAATATTTTGGTTTCTGGGGTCTTGCTTTCCTTTCAACGGTCGACCATTTGTTAAGAAGAGCTTATGCTGCATATGCGAGATAGCGTATCAGGTGCGCGCAAGGGGCGGGTTGAACACTGATCGTAGCGCCTTGAAATAATATAGCGAACTCAAACGCTTAAATTGCTCTTGGTCAGCGCCGGGCGCTGTGATTTAATGCCAAGAAGCTTATTTCGCAGATGCGAAAACCACGAACCGAGGAGGCACGTCATGCCACCGTCAAAATCCGTCGAAAACGCAAAAGGTCAGAAGAAGTCGACACCACAGCTGCCGTGGCAGGCCTTCTGGGAGTACTCGACCGATTTCTGGCAGCGGAACGTCCTCTTTGCCGACGTCATGCGGCAGCGCGGCAACCAGCACCTGGAGCATATGGCGCAGCCGGTCCAGCACGTCCTCCGCTACGAGTTCGAGAAGGTGATGGACGGCCGCGATCTGCCGCGTCCCGTCAACTACGGGCTCGTGCGGATCCTTCCGCCCGAAGGGATCGAGCTGGACGACAATAAGAGGCCCTTTGTCGTCGTCGACCCGCGAGCCGGGCACGGTCCCGGGATCGGTGGGTTCAAGGCCGACAGCCAGGTTGGCGCCATCCTGAAGGCAGGCCATCCCTGCTACTTCATCGGCTTTCTGTCCGATCCCGTTCCGGGCCAGACCATCGAGGACGTGGGCAGTGCCGAACTCACGTTCCTGGAGCATGTGGCCGAACTTCACCCGGCGACCGAAGGCAAGCCCTGTGTGATCGGTAACTGCCAGGCGGGCTGGGCGATCATGATGCTGGCCGCCGTTGCCCCCGACGCGGTAGGCCCGCTCTTGATCAACGGTTCGCCGCTGTCCTACTGGGCCGGCGTGCGCGGCAAGAACCCGATGCGCTACACGGGTGGCCTGCTGGGCGGCACCTGGCTGACGGCGCTCTACGGGGACCTCGGGCATGGCATCTTCGATGGCGCCCACCTGGTCTCCAACTTTGAGAACCTGAACCCGGCCAACACGCTGTGGAGCAAGCAGTATAACCTCTGGTCCAAGATCGACACCGAACCGGAGCGCTATCTCGAATTTGAGCGCTGGTGGGGTGGCCATGTACTGCTGACCGACGAGGAGATGCAGTTCATTGCCGACGAACTCTTTGTCGGCAACAGGCTCGTCCAAGGCAAGATGCAGACTTCGGACGGGCTTGCCATCGACCTGCGCAACATTCGCTCCCCGATCGTGGTTTTCTGCTCCCATGGCGACAACATCACGCCGCCGCAGCAGGCTCTGCAGTGGATCCTCGATCTCTACGATGACGTCGACGAGATCCGGGCCTACGGTCAAACGCTGATCTACGCGCTGCACCATGATATCGGACATCTGGGAATCTTCGTGTCTGGCAAGGTGGGCAAGAAAGAGCACACCGAGTTCACCCAGAACATGGACTTGATAGATGTCCTGCCCCCGGGCCTCTACGAAGTCGTGATCCGCGAGAAGACTGCCGAGGACAGCAACGTCGATCTTGCCCAGGGGGACTACATCGTTTCCTTCGAGGAGCGGACCCTGGACGACATCCGCGCCCTGGGCGAGCAGGACAGCGAGGACGAGCGTGCCTTCGAAACGGTGGCTCGCGTCTCGGAGATCAATCAGGGTCTTTACAAGACCTTCCTGTCTCCTGTCGTGCGCGGCGCCACCACGGAGCAAAGCGCCAAATGGCTGCGGGAGACGCATCCCGCCCGCCTGCAGTACAGCTTGTTCTCGGACCAGAATCCCCTCATCTCCTGGACCAAGGAGGCGGCGGAAAAGGTCCGCGCGAACCGCCAGCACGTGCAAGACGACAATCCGTTCCGTATGGCCGAGAAACAGATCTCGGACGGCATTGTCGCTTGGCTCGATTCCTGGCGCGAACTGCGTGACCGGACCCAGGAGCAGCTCTTCTTTTCGGTCTACGATTCCGAACTCTTGCAGGCCTTGGTCGGGCTGAAGTCCAGCAGCGAAGAGCGACGGACGAGGTCCGTAGCCGGCGACCCCGCCCGCGAGGCTCTGGTTCACGAAAAGATCCGGGACCTCAAGCAGAGGATCGGATCGGGCGGAGCGGCGGAGGCCGCAGTGCGCGCCTTGCTCTACGCTGGGCTGCCCGACGGCCGGGTTGATGAACGTGGCTTCGGCGCCTTGAAGTTGATCCACGAGCAGACCCCGCCGGCCGAGCGCTTGGCGCTGGACGAATTCAAGGCGCTGGTCCGTGACCAGTTCTTCATGCTCCTGATCGATGAAGAGGCAGCGATTAGGGCTCTGCCAGACCTGCTTCCCAAGGACCCGAAGGCGCGTCGCAAGCTCTTCGACGAGGTCTTGTCGGTCTCTACCGCGGCCGGCCCGCCAAGCGAGAAACAACGGGCCCACCTGCGCGAGCTTGCGACCTGCTTCGGTCTGGACCCCGATGTCGCCGTGGACGGAAGGAAGCTGGAAGTGGTGGCTAAGGACCAGGTTGAATCGCCTTCCGAGCAGCGGCCCGCGCCGGCGGCGCCGGTCTCCCGGACACCGGCCGCCCGGCCGCGCCGCCGCACCGCTGCGCGACAGCAAACCTCCTGAGCGCGCGACGGAAGCCCTTCCGCACCGCGCAAACAGGATCTTTGAGTGAGGACGCCATGAACGACATGGAAGCCCAGAGGCACGACGACCACTGGAAACACCGGGGCGAGAAGTACAGGCGCTTGATCGCCGAGACCAAGGAGTTGCCGGTCATCGGAACCGTGGTCGTCCACCCCTGCGAACGCTCCGCCTTGGAAGGCCCGCTCGACGCCGCGAAGGCCGAGATCATCGAGCCGATCCTGGTCGGTCCGAGGCGGAAGATCGAGGCGGTCGCCGCCGAGCACGATCTGGACATTTCGGCCTGCGAGATCGTCGACGTGCCGCACAGCCATGCGGCTGCCCAGCGCGGCGTCGAACTCGTGCGTGAGGGGCGCGGCGAGGTCCTGATGAAAGGCAGCCTTCACACCGACGAACTGATGCGGGCGGTGCTCAGCAGCGCTGCCGGGCTGCGCACCGAGCGGCGGGTGTCCCATGTCTTCGCCATGGACGTGCCCAGCTACCCCAAGCCGCTGTTCGTCACCGACGGGGCGGTCAATATCTTTCCCGATCTCGCGGCCAAGGTCGATATCGTCCAAAACGCGATCGATATGGCCATCGGGTTGAAGGTCGAGGAGCCAAAGGTCGCGATCCTCTCGGCGATGGAGACCGTGAATCCCAAGATCCCCTCGACCGTGGAAGCGGCAGCGCTGTGCAAGATGGCCGAGCGGGGACAGATCACCGGCGGATTGCTCGACGGCCCGCTCGCGCTCGACAATGCGATCAGCCTGGAAGCCGCCGAGGTCAAGAAGATCAAGTCTCCGGTGGCGGGCCAGGCCGACATACTGGTGGTGCCCGACCTTGAGGCCGGCAACATGCTGGCGAAGAACCTGACTTTCATGTCGGGGGCCTATGCCGCCGGTATCGTGCTTGGCGCCCGGGTGCCGATCGTCCTGACCAGCCGCGCGGACTCCTTGGAGACCCGCATGGCGTCCTGCGCCGTGGCCGCGCTCTACGCAATGGCCTTGCGGGCAAAGAAGCCGGTTTCGGCCTGACCATGTCGGACACGATCCTCGTCCTCAATGCCGGCTCGTCGAGCATCAAGTTCCAGCTCTTCGCGATCGAAGAGGGAGCGCTGTCGCGCCTGTTCAAGGGTCAGGTCGAAGGCATCGGTGCGAAGCCGCGCCTGACGGCAAAGGATGCCGAAGGCGCACCTCTCGTCGATACCGCCTTCGAACCGTCGGAGGTTGCCAATCTGCCGAGCGCCCTGGCGATTCTGCGGGACTGGCTCGGCGAGCGCCTTGCCGGGAACCTGCCGATCGCGATCGGCCATCGCGTGGTTCACGGTGGACCGAGCTTCGACCAGCCGGTCCTGATCGACGACGCGGTTCTCGAAGAGCTTGAGCGCTTCGTCTCGCTGGCGCCCCTGCACCAGCCAAATAATCTCGCGCCGATCAAGTCGATCCGAGAGCTCCTGCCCGACATCCCGCAGGTCGCGTGCTTCGATACGGCCTTTCATCGCAATCACGGCGAGCTTGCGGATCGATTTGCGCTTCCCGGCCACTTTTACGACATGGGAGTACGCCGCTACGGCTTCCACGGCCTGTCATACGAATACATCGCGGGTGTGCTGCCGGAAGTGGCGCCGGAGATCGCCTCGGGCCGGGTGATTGCCGCCCACCTGGGCAGCGGTGCTTCGCTCTGCGCCATGAAAGGCGGGCGCAGTGTCGACAGCACGATGGGGTTCACCGCACTCGACGGTCTCCCAATGGGCACGCGTCCTGGGCAGCTCGATCCGGGTGTCGTTCTCTTCCTCATCTCGCACGAAGGCATGAGCCCGCAGGACGTGGAGCGCCTGCTCTACAAGGATAGCGGTCTGAAAGGTCTGTCCGGCATCAGCAACGATGTCCGCGACCTGCTGGCGAGCGAGGAGCCCGGTGCCCGCCTGGCTCTCGACTATTTCGCGTATCGGGCCGCCAAGGAGATCGGCGCATTGACCGCGGTACTCGGTGGTCTCGACGCCCTCGTCTTCACCGCCGGGGTCGGCGAGAACGCGCCGGAGGTGCGCCAGAGCATTTGCGAGCGTCTTGCCTGGCTGGGCGTTGCAGTGGATGACGAGGCCAATCTTAAGAACGCTACGGAAATCAGCCGGAAGGGCTCTAGACCCTTGGTCTATGTCGTTCCGACCGACGAGGAGCTCATGATTGCAACCCATGCGTTGCGCCTCGTCGACACCAGCGCCGTGGCCTGATTGACGAGGTTTGACGATGTCTGAGCGGAAAGAAGATCGGATTTTCACACCGGAAGCCCTGACGCTGGAAGGCAAGAAAGGCCTGGTCATCGGGATCGCAAACGATCAGTCGATCGCCTATGGCTGCGCCAAGGCCTTTAAGGCCCTCGGGGCGGAAGACCTGGCGATCACCTATCTGAATGAGAAAGCGAAGCCCCATGTCCAGCCGCTCGCGGAGGAACTCGAGGCCGGGATCTTTATGCCGCTCGACGCCCGCGTCGACGGCCAAATGGAAGAGGTTTTTGGAGAGATCGAGCACCGCTGGGGGCGGCTCGACTTCGCCTTGCACTCGATTGCCTTCGCGCCGAAAGAGGACCTGCAAGGCCGGCTGACCGACTCCTCTCGCGACGGATTTCTGCTTGCCATGGACGTCTCCTGCCATTCCTTCATCCGGATGGCGCATTTGGCGGAGCCGCTGATGAAGGATGGCGGCGCCCTGTTCACCATGAGCTACTACGGTGCCGACAAGGTGATCGAGAACTACAACCTGATGGGGCCGGTCAAGTCCGCGCTGGAATCGGCAACCCGGTATCTGGCCTGGGAGCTTGGACGCAAGGGTATCCGGGTGCTCGCGATCTCTCCGGGACCTCTGAAGACGCGCGCCGCCTCGGGTATCAAGGACTTCGACGAGTTCCTCGACCGAGCTACGGCCGAGGCACCGGCCGGCCAGTTGGTCACGATCGAAGACGTCGGAATCGCCTGCGCGGGCCTTGCGACGGATGCCTCCAAGCTGATCACCGGGAAGACCGTCTACATCGACGGTGGCCTGCATATCATGGGGTAAAAGACCAAAGGGTTGAGCCGGATCGGCAACCCTGTAAGGCCGTGCTCTTTAGCAGCGCCCCGCTCGCTGACCAGAGATCTAGTGTCGAGCGCCTACATTAAAATCTGTATCTATGTTAGGGTATTACCGCCCGTCTCTCTGATTTGAATTGAACTGGGGAGCTGCGTCTGCGCTCCCCGAAGCCGTTCATCCGCTGGCGGTGACCATAGCGTGGCAAGTTGCATTCCGGACTTGGCAGCAGGATCGAGACACGCAAATAATCCGACTGGATCGAACCGGCTGCGTTTCCGTCGGTTCGGAGGACGAAGCTGAGAGTGCCGCTGCCGATGACCGTCTTCGATCGCTTCTGCCGGGCCTTGGCAATGCCCCTGGCCTTGGTCGTTCTCTTTGTTTCCCTACCGATCAACGTGGCTCAGGGCGCAATGGTCACGACCGACCAGGTTCTGGCCGAGAGCCAGACCGAGTCGGACCGGGCGCGCGTGCTCGATTTCCTGGCCCGGGAGGATGTGCGGCAGCAGATCGAGGCCTTCGGGGTCGATCCGGACGAGGCAGCCCTCCGGGTGCAGAGCCTTTCCGACGTGGAGATCGCGAAAATCGTCCATCAGATGGACCAGGAACCGGCGGGTCAGAGTACTGTCTTGGTCATCCTTGGCGCCGTGATTCTGATTATCTTCCTGATCTTCATCATCACGGACTTGACCGGGGCAACCGACGTCTTTCCCTTTATCAATCCAATCTGAGGACGGTGCCCTGGCCCGAGATGCCTCGGGAAGGCGCGGAATTAACTGACCTCTCCGCGCGAACATCGATCTGGACGGCAGGCCCCGATGTCCCTAGAGACGTCTAAACACACGAGGCTCCCGCCAAGGTCTCGACTCCCCGGACCCGAGCGAATGGAATTTCGCAGGGCCAGAAGGCCTGGTCGAACGGTCCGCCGGCTAGCTGTCATGGTGCTTGCCGCTGGACTGGCCGGCTGCGCAGCGACGCAGACCGAACAACTTCTTGAGCAGCCGGGCGACCTGCCGCCGCAGGCGGAAATTGCGGAGGTGCCATTCTTCCCGCAGGAGCGCTACCACTGCGGTCCGGCGGCACTTGCCATGGTGCTGGCCTGGTCCGGGCTTCCGGTGACGGCGGAGGATCTGGTGTCGCAGGTTTACACGCCCGGGCGCGAAGGCACGCTCCGCAGCGACATCTTGAGCGGATCCCGCCGCAACGGACGATTGGCGGTCGAGGTCCGGCAGCTGGAAGCGCTGCTCTCTGAAATCGCGGCAGGGCATCCGGTCCTGGTTTTTCAGAACCTCGGGCTCGACGTCTTGCCTCAATGGCACTTCGCCGTCGCGGTCGGATACGACCTGCGCGGCCCAACGATCATCCTCCATTCCGGCACCGAGGCCAGGCGGAGCGTTGCCCTGGCGACCTTCGAGCGGACCTGGCGGCGCGGTGACTTCTGGGCGCTGGCCGTGCTGGCGCCCGATCAAATTCCCGTGAGCGCAGGCCAGAGGGACGTGGTTGAAGCCGCCGCCGGGCTCGAACGGGCCGGGCAACTGTCCGAGGCCGAGACCGCCTACACGACCGCGCTCGCCCGCTGGCCGGAGAGCCATACCGCTCTCATGGGGTTGGGTAATACGCGCTTCGCGAGAAAGGATGCCACAGGCGCTGAGGCCGCCTATCGGAGAGCGATCGAGCTGCGCCCAAGCGCGGCGGAGGCCTGGAACAACCTCGCCTATGCCTTGAAGGCGCTCGGCCGCCGGTCCGAGGCAATCTCCGCTGCTCAACGGGCAGTTGCGCTGGGAGACGCTCGGACGTCGCGCTATCGAGACAGCCTGGAGGAGATCAGGGAGTAATTTCGGCTCGGGTCGAGTCGACCTGCACGGTGATTCCTGATCCATCTCAGAATGTTAGAGCCTGATCGCTTCACACTCAGCTGGTGTGAAGCGATCAGGCTCTCGATGGTGGCCCGTGAGCTGCCAGCTCACTGAGTCGGGTTTGCGTAGTATTGTGGGCGCGGCTTTAGACGGCTTCACTCATACGGCACGCACCGGCAGCCGGGGGCCATTCCGGCAGGGCCTCGATCACCTCTGGAAAACTCGGGCCCTCCGCCAGCAAGTTCTGGCCATAGAGCGGACAGCAGTAGGAGAGGACGTAGGTTCCACCCAAGCGTTTCAATTTAAAGACTGTTTCGCCCTCGGGTTCGCTTAGAATCTCGGCGTAGGCATCACCGCCGTCGCTCCTAAGGTGGGCAAGGTGCCCGGCAATGCCGCGGCTGAGGCGCCGGCGGCAGATCGTCTCGAGGGCGTCGATGTCTTCTCGCGAGAGGCCGTTGGGGTCCAGGGTAGTCAGGACCATTGCCGCGGTCATGTCACCTCCGTCGTGAATTCGTTCTGCAACAGTGCTCTCTAACGGGTGCCATTGTAGGTTGAAAAATTTTCCTTAGGAAGGTGTTAAAGCTGTGTCTTCGAACGCTGCCTGGATCCACAGGACGACGAAAGAGCATCGCTGACGGAGAGTCTGCGTGTTGGTTGCCCCGATCGCCGTGCCGAAGAATCTGCAACACTCAATAATATAAGTAAATTAGTAATTCCCCTAGGGGTGGTAAGCTTTCGTCAACATCTGGTATGCGGCTCTTTTTGTCATTACGACGACATCCAGTCTGCCAAAAGGGACTCCACCTTTCGCCCGGGCTCACGTAGCATCCGCGCCGGGGTATCCGGGCCGAAGCCATCGGTTGCGGCGGCACCTCGGGAGAGCCGGCAGAGATCGGCCAGATAAGAATAGGCGCCGGCCGGAAAGCCGCGCCTGGGGCAGGGACGATTTTGGACGCCAAATCCACGTCACACGGCGAAGACGCCATCGTGCGCTTCGAGCGAGTGCAGAAGAGCTATGACGGCACCTTGCTCGTGGTCAAGGATCTCGACCTTGCGGTCCAGCGGGGCGAGTTTTTGACGCTGCTCGGACCCTCGGGTTCGGGTAAGACCACGGTCCTGATGATGCTGGCTGGCTTCGAGACGGCGACCCACGGCGGCATCTTTCTGAACGGCGAGCCGATCAACAACGTGCCGCCGCACAAGCGCGGGATCGGCATGGTGTTCCAGAACTACGCCCTGTTTCCCCACATGTCCGTCGCCGAGAACCTGGCCTTTCCGCTGGAGGTGCGGCGAATCTCCAAGGCCGGGATCGAGGAGAAGGTCCGCCGCGCGCTGGAAATGGTGCGCCTTGGCGGCTTCGAGCACCGCCGGCCGGGTCAGCTGTCCGGCGGCCAGCAACAGCGCGTCGCTGTCGCCCGGGCCCTGGTCTTCGAACCGGATCTGGTCCTGATGGACGAGCCCTTGGGCGCCCTGGACAAGAATCTCCGCGAAGAGATGCAGTACGAGATCAAGCACATCCACGAGAACCTGGGCGTTAGCATGGTCTATGTCACCCACGACCAGTCTGAAGCGCTGACGATGTCTAACCGGATCGCCGTGTTCAATGACGGCCGGATCCAGCAGCTCGCGGCGCCGGACGACCTCTACGAGCGCCCGGAGAACGCCTTCGTCGCTCAGTTCATTGGCGAGAACAACCGATTGAACGGCCAGGTCAGCCAGCTCAACGGAGTTTCCTGCTTGGTCGACCTCGACGATGACGGCGGCAGGGTCGAGGCCTTGGCGGTCAAGGTCGCCGGAGAGAAGGAGCGTACGACCTTGTCGCTGCGCCCGGAACGGGTTGCCATCAATCCAGAGGAGGGGGCCCTTCCAAACATATTCGAGGCCCGCGTTCAGGAGTTGATCTACCTGGGCGACCACATCCGGACTCGGGTGAACCTCTGCGGCAAGGACGATTTCATCATCAAGGTTCCCAACGCTCAGGGCCATGCCACGCTACGCGAAGGCGAGACGGTGCGTGTCGGCTGGGCGCTGGAGGATTGCAGGGCGTTGGATGCCTGAAGGGGAGAAGCGTGCCTGCGATAGCGCGCGTCCCATGACCGGGGACGAGCTAAAGCGCATGAAGGGACTTGGGGGAGAGCGTGGGGTCCGGTACGACCCGGCCCCGGTATCAGATTGGGAGTTTGCGACACATGAAACTTGAACTGAAGAAATTTAGCCTGACCATCGCCGGGGTCTCGGCCTTGGGCCTCCTGGCGGCCACGCCGGCACTGTCGGCCGACAGCCTGACCGTGGTGTCCTGGGGCGGCGCCTACACCAAGAGCCAGGTCGAGGCCTATCACAAGCCATACACCGAGAAGACCGGCACCAAGATCTTGTCGGAGAACTACAACGGCGGCTTGGCCGAGATCAAAGCCCAGGTCGACGCTGGCAGCGTCAACTGGGACCTCGTCGATCTGGAACTCGCGGACGTGGTGCGCGGCTGCGACGAAGGCTTGCTGGAGCCTCTGAACCTTGAGGCCCTGCCCGCATCGCCGGACGGCAAGTCCGCGAGCGATGACTTCATCGCCGGAACGCTGCACGAATGTGGGGTTGCGACCATCATCTGGTCGACGATCTATGCCTACGACGATACCAAGTTCTCCGGTGCCAAGCCGACCGGCATCGCCGACTTCTTCGATACCGGGAAGTTCCCGGGCAAGCGCGGCATGCGGAAGTCGCCGAAGGTCAATCTCGAGTTTGCCCTGATGGCGGATGGCGTGCCCTCGAACAAGGTCTACGAAGTGCTGGCCACGCCCGAAGGCGTCGACCGCGCCTTTGCCAAGCTCGACAGCATCAAGGACGATGTCGTCTGGTGGGAAGCCGGAGCCCAGCCGCCGCAGCTGCTGGCGGACGGCGAGGTCGCCATGACCACTGCCTACAACGGCCGGATCTTCAATGCCCAAGCGGAGGAGAGTAAGCCCTTCGTCATCGTTTGGGACGGCCAGGTCTGGGACATCGACCTCTGGGGCATTCCCAAGGGCTCGAAGAACAAGGACGCGGCCATGGAGTTCATCAAGTTCTCCACGGACACCCAGCG
>JASJAL010000249.1 GCA_030067055.1 Kiloniellales bacterium
TGAGGATGAGCAACGAGCGCGACCAGGTCTTCGTGCGCCGGGCCATGCCCGACAGCGCGACCGGCATGCTGAACGCATTGCCTGCGCTGCGGAACCAGGAGGCGATCGTGGTCGGCGAGGGCGTGACGGTGCCGATGCGCATCCGCTTCGCGGACCTGGAGTCCTATCAGCGCCCGCAGAGCGACACCGCGGTTTTCTCCGACGCCTGGGAATACGACCAGGATCGCGGCGACAGCTTCCTGCACGATGTCGTCGACCGCTGGCGGCGCCAGAGCTTCTAACCCGGCTCCTCGGGCTTGACGCCCTGCTCCGGCTTCGTTTGAAGTCGGGCCATGGGCAGGACCCAGGATCACGACAACGAGCAAGCGCGCTTCCTGGAAGCGCTGGCCGTCACCGCCTGGCCGCCAGCGGTCCAGGAGGACCTCGAGGGCTGGCAGTTGGGCCTCGACCGCGGCGTCACCCGCCGGGCCAACAGCACCCTGCCGAACCGAATGGCGCCCGGCGCCGATCCCGAGGCCCTGATCGCAGAGGTCGAGCGCCGCTATCGGGCACAGGGCCTGGCGCCCTGCTTCAAGATCAGCCCGGCAGCAACGCCCGCCGATCTCGACCAGCGCCTCGCCGCCAGGGGCTACGGCCCCGAGGGCCACAGCCTGGTCCTGACCGCCAAACCCGAGATGACCGGAGAAGGCGCCCATCCGGCCTCTGGCGTCGAGATTTCACTGCGGGCGGAGCCGGACCCAGCCTGGTGCGATACCTGCTGGCCAGGGATGGACCCGGCGGAGGCCGAGGCCAGGGCCGGGATCGCCGGCCGAATCTTGGCGCCTCGAGCCTTCGCCCTGGCAACGATCGAGGGGCAGCCCGCGGCTGCGGCGGCGATCGCTTGCCGCGACCGGTGGGCCTGCATCACCGCGGTCAACACCCTCGGCGCCTGGCGCCGGCGCGGCGTCGCTCGGGCCTTGATGGCGGGCCTGACCGACTGGGCCATCCGGCAGGAAGCCGAAGGCCTCTACCTGCAGGTGGAGGCGGAGAACGAACCTGCTCGGGTGCTCTATGACCGGCTCGGCTTCTCGATCGCCTACCCCTATCACTACCGCCGGCTGGCCTGAAGCTTCACTCGCCCTGCGCGGCCTCCGCCGCGGCGCGGATCTCGCTCAGGCTTTGCCGCGGTGTCAATGCCTCGGGGTCGATCCTCAGCTCGAGGAGGGCCGGCACCCCGGCCGCCTCGGCGCGTTCGAAGGCCGCGGCGAAGTCTTCTGTCCGTTCGACGACCTCGCCATGGGCGCCGTAGGCCCGGGCCAGGGCGGCGAAGTCCGGGTTGGCCAGATCCGTGCCCAGGACCCGGCCCGGATACTCCCGCTCCTGGTGCATGCGGATGGTCCCGTACATGCCGTTATTGACCACTAGTATAATAACGTTCAGGCGGTACTGGACGGCGGTCGCCAACTCCTGCCCGGTCATCAGGAAGCAGCCGTCGCCGGCAAAGCAAATCGCCGGACGCCCCGGTTCGGCGGCCTTGGCGGCGATGGCCGCCGGCAGGCCGTAGCCCATCGAGCCCGAGGTCGGACCCAGCTGGCTGCGGAAGCCGCTGAAGCGGAAGAAGCGATGCAGCCAGACCGAGTAGTTGCCGGCGCCGTTGGTCAAGACCGCATCCTCCGGCAGGTGATCGCGCAGCCAGGCCACGATTTCGGCCATCTGCAGCGCTCCGGCGCAGGGCAGCGGCCGGCTCCAGTCCCGGTAGTCCCGATGGGCCGCCTCGACCTCGGCGGCGCGCGTCGGGCCCGGGGCGGCGTTGAGGCCGCAGGCAGCCGCCAGGAAGGCGCGCGGGCTGGCGTGGATCGCCAGTTCCGGCTGGTAAACCTGGCCCAGCTCCTCGGCCCCTGGATGGATGTGAACCAGCTTCTGGATGGGCCGCGGCACCTGAATCAGGGTGTAGCCGCCGCTGGTGATCTCCCCCAGGCGGGCGCCCAGCACCAGCAGCAGGTCGGCCGCCTGGATCCGCGCCCGCAGCTTCGGATTGACGCCGATCCCGACGTCGCCGGCATAGTTCGGGTGGCCGTTGTCGATCAGATCCTGGCAGCGGAAGGCGGCGCCGACCGGCAGCGCCTGGGCCTCGGCGAAGGCCTGCAGGTCCTTGGTGGCTTGTTCGTTCCAGGCGCTGCCTCCGACCAGGAGGAAGGGCCGCTCGGACGCGGCCAGCAGCTCGGTCAGCCGGCTCAACTCGGGACCCCCGGGATGGGTCTCGACCCGACGGTAGGGCGCCGCATCGGCGACCTCGACCTCGTCGGTCAGCATGTCCTCGGGCAGGGCTAGGACCACGGGGCCCGGGCGTCCGGAGGTCGCCGTGTAGAAGGCCCGGCTCAGGAACTCGGGGATCCGCGCCGCGTCGTCGATCTGGGCCACCCACTTCGCCTGCTGGTCGAACATGCGGCGGTAGTCGATCTCCTGGAAGGCTTCCCGCTCGACGTGGCCGCGGGCGATCTGGCCGATGAAGAGGATCATCGGCGTCGAATCCTGGAAAGCGATGTGCAGGCCGGCGCTGGCGTTGGTCGCGCCCGGCCCCCGGGTGACGAAGCAGATGCCCGGCGCACCGGTCAGCTTGCCCTCGGCCTCGGCCATCATCGCGGCGCCGCCCTCCTGACGGCAGATCGTGAAGGCGATCTCCGGGACGTCGTTCAGCGCGTCCAGGACCCCCAGGTAGCTCTCGCCCGGCACGCCGTAGGCGCGGGTCACGCCGTGAAGCTTGAGCTGATCGACCAGCACCCGCGCGCCGCTGCGCTGGATCTTTGCGGATGGCACCTCGATTCCTCCTCTCGACGACCGCCTGAGGCTTACGGAGATCGTCCCGCCTTGTCCACCGCCGCTTGCACAGAAACAGGGCAGAACCACATCTTGAGGCTGGAGATCAAGCAAATGGAACCGAGCCTCGACCCCGGGGCGTTGCAGCGGCATCGCCTCGGCAACCTGCTGCAGTCCCTGGTGTTGATCGCCGGCATGGCGCTGCTGCTGGCGGCCTGCGGCTGGATCGTCGCGGGCTGGCCCGGCGTTGCCGTGGCAGTAGCGGTCGGCGCCCTTTCGCTGGCGATCAGTGGCCGGCTCTCCTCCGGCCTGATGCTGCGGATGTTCCGGGCCCGGCCCCTGTCCCGGCGCGACCTTCCAGAGGTCGTCGATGCGGTCGCGATCCTGGCCGAGCGCGCCGGCCTGGCGCGGCCACCGCGGCTCTACTACGTCCCGAGCCCGACCTTGAACGCCTTTTCGGTCGGCCAGGGACGCGAGGCAGCGGTCGCCGTGACCGGCGGCCTGCTGCGTGCCATGACCCTGCGCGAGCTGATCGCCATCCTGGCCCACGAGATCAGCCACATCCGGCACAACGACATCTGGGTCATGGGCCTGGCCGACGTCATGTCCCGGATGACCCGCAGCATGTCGTTCCTGGGCCTCTTCTTTCTGATCCTGAACTTGCCCTTCGCGCTGGCCGGTGTCGCACAGATCCCGTGGATGCTGGTGCTGCTGCTGCTCTTCGCGCCGACCCTGGGCAGTCTGCTGCAGCTCGCCCTGTCGCGAACCCGGGAGTTCGAGGCCGACCTCGGCGCGGCCCGGTTGACCGGCGATCCGATCGGCCTGGCGCGGGCCCTGGAGCGGCTGGAACGCCAGCAGGGGCGGTTCTGGGAGGACGTCTTCCTGGGCAGCCGGCGGATCCCCGACCCGTCGCTGCTACGGAGCCATCCCCGCACCGAGGAACGGATCAGACGCCTGCTCGACCTGCGGGTCGAGGCGCCGCCTGTCGAGACGAGAGAGACGGCGGTCTGGCCGCGCGCGTCCCTGCCTTCGCCGCCGGAGCGGCCGCGGCAGCGAATCACGGGGCTTTGGTACTGAGGATGAAAGGCGTCAGGCGGATGGAAGACTTGGCAGGCTTCAGTGCAACGGGGTGACCGGAGCGGAGAGTTCGTCGGAGCCCCAGGCCTGATCCGCGACCCAGCTGATCGCTTCGGTCAGCTCGTCGCGGCCGAACTCCTCGGCAACGATGTCGACCGCCTCGGCAAGGCCCGCCTCGACGTTCTCCGCGTGCTGGTCCCGACCGTGCGCGCGCAGGATGTTGACGAGGATCGTCGTGTTCATGATCCAGAGCGCCGCGACGCGGACGCGATAAGATTCGTTCTCCAAGGCGTACCTTCCTGGCTTCTGCCGACAGCGGTACGGCCTGACTTGGCCGCAAGAACCTCGAAACCTTATCGAATTGCCCTTACGATGCAGTTAAGAAGCCCCCCGCGACGCCAACCGGCAGGCCGAATATGACGGATATATCTTATTAGTATCAATACTTTAAGTGAAGAGGGAAGAGCTATGAGGAAGGCCGGGCGGCTCGCGACGCTGGCGCTCTTCGCATTCTTTTTGCTGTTGAGAAGCCCGGCATTGGCCGAGGACGCGGACGCCATCCTTGGCACTTATCTGAACGAGGAGCAGACCGCGCACATCGAGATCTTCAAGGAAGGCACCGTCTACTCCGGTCGCATCGTCTGGCATAAGTCGAACCGCAAGGACTACAAGAATCCGGACCCGACGCTGCAAGACCGCCCTCTGGTCGGCCTGGTCCTGGCCGAGGGCTTCGTCTACGACCCGCAAGAGAAGGAGTGGAACAGCGGCAAGGTCTATGCCCCCGACGACGGCAAGACCTATAACGGCTACCTCTGGCTGGAGGACGGCGTCCTCAAGATGCGTGGCTATGTCGTCATCCCGCTGTTCGGTCGCACCGCCGTGCTGACCCCGCTGAAGTAGCCGCAGGAAGCCTCGGAAGATTCGATGTCCCTCGGTTCCGCAGAGAACGTGAGCAGCGACGGACCCGAGCCCACGGCCGTCGTCGAAAACCGCGCCGAACGCTATCTCATCGTCGGTGCCGGTCCGGCCGGGCTGGCCCAGGCCCGCGCCTTCAAGCGTGCCGGCCTCGCCTTCGACCTGATCGAACGGCACCGGGACCTCGGCGGAATCTGGGACATCGCCAATCCCGGGACGCCGATGTACCGCTCGGCCCGCTTCATCTCATCCAAGCGGCGCTCGGCCTTCCTCGGCTTTCCCATGCCGGCCGACTACCCGGACTATCCCGATCACAGCCAGGTCCTGGCCTACCTCCGGCGCTTCGCCGAAACCGAAGGCCTCGCCGACGACATCGCCTATGAAACCGGCGCCACATGGATCGAGCCGCGGGACGACGGACTCTGGTCGGTCCAACTCAACGGCGGCCTGCGGCGCCTCTATCGCGGCGTGGTCTGCGCCAACGGCATGACCTGGGACCCGCAGGAGCCGGAGATCCCCGGCCGCTTCGACGGCGACCTGTGCCACGCGGTGACCTACGACAACCCCGAGGCCTTCCGCGGCCGCCGCGTTCTGGTGATCGGCGGCGGCAACACCGGCTGCGACATCGCCTGCGACCTGACCCGGGCGGCCGCCGCGACCACCCTGAGCCTGCGGCGCGGCTACCACGTGGTCCCCAGGCACATCCTGGGCCTGCCGGCCGACGTCTTCGGTGCCTCCTTGCCGGGCCTGCCGCTCCGCCTGCAACAGCACAGCTCCCAGGGCCTGTTGCGGCTGCTGGCCGGCGGCACCCGGCGCCGCGGCTGGCCCGCGCCGGACCACCGAATCTACGAATCGCACCCGATCATCAACTCGGAAATCCTAGGCCTGGTCGAGCGCGGCACGATCCGCGTGAAGCCCGACGTCGAAGCCTTCGAGGGCCGAGAGGTCCGTTTCGCCGACGGCAGCCGCGCGGCCTTCGACGCCGTGCTCCTGGCGACCGGCTACAAGATGTCGATCCCTTACATGGACCCGGCCCACTTCGCCTGGGCGCAGAACCGGATCGCCGGCTTCCTGACCGCCTTCTCCGCGCGCCACCGCTCGCTCTTCACCCTCGGTTTCCTGGCGATCAATGCCGGCGTCTTCGGCGACTTCGACCGCCTGGCGCACCTGATCGCCTGGCACGTCCGGGACCAGGATGAGAACCCGGCCCGGGCCGAGGCCTTCCGGCGGATCGTCGAGACCGAAACCCCCGACCTGACCGGCGGCCTCGCGCTGGTGCCCTCGCCACGCCACGCGGTCTACGCCCATCACCCGACCTTCCGCGCCTATGTCGAGAAGCTCCGCCGGCGCATGAGGTGGCCGCCGTTTCCGCGCTAGGAGCCTGGCCCCGCCGGCGCAATAGCAGGCGAGACGGGCTGCCTGTGGCCCAATCCTCGACGCCGCGCCCCGAATGCGGATGATCTGAGTCAAGGCGGGCGGGCGCCGGCCCCGCTACCTGGAGGCTGTCGGCGTCGAGACCAAGATCAGCGACCTGCAGACACAGTTCGGAGCCGCAGCCATGACCGCCACCGCGGAAGCTCGCTCCCCCGAGGGAGGACGGCAAGTCACCTTGCGGGCCCGCGAATTGACCAAGGTCTACGGCAGCGGCGAGGTCGCCGTCCACGCCTTGCGCGGGGTCGACCTCGACCTCTTCCAGTCGGAGCTGCTGGTCCTGCTCGGTGCCTCCGGAAGCGGCAAGTCGACCCTGTTGAATATCCTGGGCGGGCTCGATCGGCCGAGCGAGGGCAAGGTGTGGTTCGGCGACCTGGAGCTGACCGTTTGCGGCGAGGCGGCCCTGACCCGCTACCGCCGCGACCACGTCGGCTTCGTCTTCCAGTTCTACAACCTGATGCCCAGCCTGACCGCGCTGGAGAACGTCGCCCTGGTGACCGAGATCGCACCCGACCCGATGAAGCCGGCCGAGGCCCTGGCGATGGTCGGCCTGGAGCAGCGGCTGGACCACTTCCCGGCCCAGCTCTCGGGCGGCGAGCAGCAGCGGGTCGCGATCGCCCGGGCCATCGCCAAGCGGCCCGACGTCCTGCTCTGCGACGAGCCGACCGGGGCCCTGGACAGCGCCACCGGGGTGCGGGTCCTGGAGGCCATCGAGGCGGTCAACCGCGACCTCGGCACGACGACGGCGCTGATAACCCACAACGCGCCGATCGCGCGCATGGCCGACCGGGTGGTGCGCTTCGGCGACGGTCACATCGCCGAGGCGACCGAGAACCCGGACCGCCGGCCGGCCCACGAGCTCGCGTGGTAGCGCCGTGCGGGCGCTGAACCGAAAGCTGCTGCGCGACCTCTGGCGGCTCCGCGGCCAGGTGCTGGCCATTGCCCTGGTGATCGCCTCCGGGGTCGCGGTGCTGGTGATGTCGCTGACCGCCTACGAGGCGCTGCGCGACACCGCCGAGGCCTACTACGAGCGCTACCGCTTCGCCCAGGTCTTCGCCAAGGTCAAGCGGGCGCCCGAGCACCTGGCCGGACGGATCGCCGCCCTGCCCGGCGTGCAGTCGGTGGAGACCCGGATCGTCGAGCTGGCGATCCTGGACATCGCGGGCTTCGAGGAGCCTGTCATCGGGGCCCTGGCCTCAATTCCCGAACGCGGCCAGCCGCTGCTCAACCGTCTGGCCCTGCGCCAGGGCCGCCTGGTGGCGCCCGGCCGTCCCGACGAGGTGGTGATCAGCGAATCCTTCTCGGAAGGCCACGGCCTGGTCCCCGGCGATCACCTCCACGCCATCATCAACGGCCACAAGCGGCGGCTCGACGTGGTCGGTGTCGCGCTTTCGCCGGAGTACGTCTATTCGATCGGGCCCGGCGCGCTGATGCCCGACGACCAGCGCTTCGGCGTGCTCTGGATGGGCCGGGAGGCGCTGGCCGCCGCTTACGACCTGGACGGCGCCTTCAACGATCTGTCCCTGTCCCTGCTGCGCGGCGGCTCGGCGCAGGAGGTCATCGATCGTCTGGACCAGATGCTGGCGCGCTACGGCGGGATCGGCGCCTTCGAGCGCAAGGACCAGGTTTCGAACTGGTTCGTCGAGAACGAGTTCGATCAGCTGAAGAACCTGGCCACCATCCTGCCGACGATCTTCCTCTCGGTCGCGGCCTTCCTGACCAACATGGTTCTGAACCGCTTGATCGCCACCGAGCGCAGCGAGATCGGTCTGGTCAAGGCCTTCGGCTACTCCAGCCTGGAGATCGGCTGGCACTACATGAAGCTGGTGATGGCGATCGCCGGACTGGGCGTCCTGATCGGCTGGGGCGTCGGTTCCTGGCTCGGCAGCTTCATGACCGAGATCTACGCCGAGCAGTACCGCTTCCCCTTCATCTACTTCCGACCGGGTCCGGCGGCTTATGCCATCGGCGCCCTGGTCAGCCTGGGCGCGGCCCTGATCGGCACCTGGGGCGCCCTGCGCCGCGCCGTGGCGCTGCCGCCGGCCGAGGCCATGCAGCCGCCGGCGCCCCCGCTCTACCGCAAGACCCGCCTCGGCGCCCTGGGCCTGGCGCTCGGGCTCGACCAGCCGACCCGGATGATCTTCCGGCAGATCCTACGCTGGCCGCTGCGCTCGGCCATGACCTCCCTGGGCATCGCCCTGGCGGTTTCGGTCCTGATCACCTCGCTGCACTGGCGCGATGCCATCACCCATCTCGTCGAGGTCAACTTCTTCGATGCCCAGCACCAGGACGTGACCGTCGGCCTGGTCGAGCCGCAATCGACGGAGGTCACCCGCGACTTCGCGCGCCTGCCCGGGGTCCTGTCGGTCGAGCCCTTTCGCAGCCTGTCGGTCCGCCTCCGCAGCGGTCCGCGCGAAAAGCGCGAGTCGATCACGGGCTTGATCCCGACGGCCCGGCTGCAGCCGCCCTACGATGCCGGCGGCCAGGTCGTGCCGGTCGCGCCGGAGGGCCTGCTGCTGTCGAAGAAGCTGGCCGAGATCCTCGCGGTCGGACCCGGCGACCAGGTCACCGTCGAGGTCCTGGAAGGCCGCCGCCCGGTTCGCGACGTGCCGGTCGCCGGCGTGGTCGAGACCTACATCGGGACCGCGGCCTACATGAGCCTGGAAGCCGCCAACCGCCTGATGCGCGAGCGGCCCGCCGTCGACGCACTTCACCTGCTGGTCGATCCGCACCAGCAGGCCGCGCTCTTCGCCGAGCTCAAGGCGCTGCCCAAGGTCTCTTCGGTGGTGCTGCGCCGGGCGACCATCGACAAGTTCTACGACACCATGGCGCGGATCATGTTCATCTTCATCAGCTTCTACGCCGTCTTCGCCTGCACCCTGGCCTTTGGCGTGGCCTATAATTCGGCGCGGATCGCGCTTTCGGAGCGCGGCCGCGAGCTGGCGACACTTCGGGTTCTGGGCATGAGCCGTCTGGAGATCTCCTATATCCTGCTCGGCGAGATCGCCGTCCTGGTGTTCATCGGCCTGCCGCTGGGCTGCCTCTGCGGCGCCGGGCTGGCCTGGTTGATGACCGGCTTGTTCGAGACCGATCTCTACCGGGTGCCGATGCACATCGAGTCCGCGACCTTCGGCTTCTCGGTCCTGATCGGGGTGGCCGCGACGATCTTCTCGGCCGCCCTCGTGCGCCGGCGGGTCGACCGCCTGGACCTGGTCGCGGTCCTGAAGACGCGGGAGTAGGGATGACCGTCGCTCAACGCCGGACCGTCTTGTGGGGCGTCCTGCTGCTGCTCCTGGCCGCAGGGCTGGTCTACGCCTTCCGGCCGCAGCCGGTGCCGGTCGATTTCGCTCGGGTCGAGCGCGGCCCGCTTGTCGTCACCGTCGACGAGGAGGGCGAGACCCGGGTCCGCGACGTCTTCGTGCTGTCGGCACCCATTGCCGGTCGCGCCCGCCGCATCGAAGGCGAAGTGGGCGACGCGGTCGTCGCCGGCGAGACCGTGGTGGTCGAGATCGAGCCGATCGACCCCGCCTTCCTGGACGTGCGCAGCAAGGCCCAGGCCCAGGCCGCGGTCCGCACCGCCGAGGCGGCCGGAGTCCTGGCCAGCGCCGAGCTCGAGCGGGCCCAGGCAGAGCTGGCCTTCGCCGACGCCGAGCTGAAGCGCGCCCGGCGTCTGATCCCCCAGGGAACGATCTCGCAGCGCCGCCTGGACGAGGACGAGCGGACCTTCAAGACCGCCAAGGCCAACCTGGCGACCGCGCAGGCGGCCCTGGACATGCGCAATGCCGAGCTGGAGCGGGCCCGCGCCGAGCTGCTGTCGCCCCTGGAGACGCGGGGCCAGGCGACGGGCTGCCCTTGCGTCTCGGTGACCGCGCCGGTCAGCGGCCGGATCCTGCGGGTGCACCACGAAAGCGCAGGCGTGGTCGCGCCCGGCGAGCCCCTGATCGAGATCGGCGATCCCGGAGACCTCGAGATCGTCGCCGACCTGCTGTCGAGCGACGCGGTCAAGGTCGAGGCCGGGCAAAGGGTGATGATCGAGGACTGGGGCGGCGAAGTCCTCAACGGCCGGGTCGAGCGGGTCGAGCCCTACGGTTTCACCAAGGTCTCAGCGCTCGGCATCGAGGAGCAGCGGGTCAACGTGGTCATCGACTTCGCCGATCCGCCGGAGCGCTGGCAACGCCTGGGCCACGGTTATCGCGTCGAGGCGCGGATCGTGCTCTGGGAGGGCGAGGACGTGCTCAAGGTGCCCCTGAACGCATTGTTCCGGGACGGCGACGCCTGGGCCGTTTTCGTCGAGACCGAAGGCCGGGCCGAGAAGCGCCAGGTCGAGCCGGGCCGGCAGAACGGGCTGGCTTCCGAGATCCGCGCCGGCCTCGAAGCCGGCCAGCGGATCGTCCTGCATCCCAGCGACCGGGTCGTCGAGGGCGTGCGCCTGACCGCGCGGAACTGAGCCCGCACGCCTTCCTATGCGGTGCGGACCGGGACCTCCAGGAGGACGCCGAACTCCTTCGCGAAGTTGCAGCTGACCCGGCCGTGAACCCGGCCCTGCTCGTCGTAGAAGCGGCCGCTGTCCCGCAGAGGGATGATCGCCTCGTGCCAGACGCCGGGGTGGATGTAGAAGCCCTGGCTGCCGTCGAAGTAGAAGGCGGTGAAGCTCTCCGGACTTATGTCGTCGCCCGGGGGCGCGGCGATGGTCACGAAGGGGCAGCCGTCGAGGGGATAGAAGAGCTGGCCGCCGTCGGGGTGATAGTTAGCGTGCCACAGCAGGATCTGCGCGCGGTCCGGCGCCGGATTCTCGGCCGAGGCCGCTTCCGGATCGCAGCTCCAGCCGAAGAGGTAGTGGCCGTCGACCGCCTCGTTGCGGCCGTAGAGCAGGTCGCCCTTCCAGGCGAACTCGAAGTGGCCCGAGGTCGTTCCGCCCTCGATGCCGGTGCCGGGGTCCAACTTGCGCCAGCCTTCGAGCGGCCAGGGCACGATCTCGACCTCGAAGTCCCGACGATCCTCGACGAGTTCTCCACAGCCGCGCAGCGACTCCGGCGTCGCCCGGACCAGCGGCACCTGGACCCGAGGCAGGCGGCCCGGCACCTCGGGCTTCAGATAGTCGATCGGATCGGCGAAGGCGCCGGCCGACTGTTTGCGCAGTTCCATTCCCTGAGCCCTCCTGATTCCCGACTCCAGGCTAGCACTGCGGGGCAGCAGGCAGCGAGGGCGCATGTGACAGTGTCGGGCAGGACGATTGACCCTGGTCCTGGTCGGCGTAGGATTGAGGGTCCGGAGGTACTTGGCCATGAAAGTGGAAGCCGTATTGGCCGCCAAGGGCCACGAAGTCGCCACCACGGACCCCAAGACGAC
>JASJAL010000250.1 GCA_030067055.1 Kiloniellales bacterium
GCTGGCGCCATCGCCCCGGACCGCCAGGTGGCCGATCGCCCAGAGCGTCACGCCCCAGAGGAAGGGATGCCGAGTGATTCGGACGATGCCCGGGGTCTGGTCCTCGGGCCCGCCGTCGACCACCCGCTCGCCGCCGACCATGGTCGGGTTGGGGGCGGTCAGGCCGGCGACGGCCAAAAAGAGGGCGAAGGGCATGAGGATCAGCGGCACCCAACGCAGCGCGACCGGCGGCTCCCAGAGGGTGATCACAGGCGCCGCGCCGTAGGCGAAGATCATCCACAAGAGCGCGGCGAAGGCGATCAGCGAGTAGAGGCCGAGGAAACCCGGCTCGCCGAGCCGCGAGGCCAGCGGCTGGCGCAGCACCTGGCTGGACAGGAGGAAGTGCCCGGCGACGAAGACCAGGGTGGCGGCCAGAAGATCGTCGAGGCCTTGCAACATGCTGCGGGATTATCCCCGGCCGCGCGGCCGGCGTCCAGGGTGTGGCCCAGACACTGCGGCGGGATGGCGCAGATGCCGCCGGCCGTGATATTTAGCGGCCATGACAGAAGCGCCACCGCCTGACGGCCCGAAGCCCGATCCCATCGCCCAGCAGATCTTCGACCTGCTGGCCGCGCGCGGGCCCGGCAAGTCGATCTGCCCCAGCGAGGCTGCGCGCGCCATGCAGGCGGCGCACGGCAAGGCCAGCGCTCCGTCCGACGCCTGGCGCCGCTACCTTGCCCCGGTCCGCCAGCAAGCGCTGCACTTGGCGCGCCGCGGCGAGCTCCTGATCCTGCGCAAGGGCAACCCGGTCGACCCGCAGAAGCCGGTCAAGGGCGTGATCCGGCTCGCGTTGCCTCGGCCGGGGCCCTCCGACCGACCGGGTTCATGAGGGAATTGCTGACCTCGCGTCTGCGCCTGCGCGGGTTCCGGCAAGATGACCTGGCGGCTCTGGTCGCGATGAACCGGGATCCGGAGGTGATGCGCTACATCCGCGCCGTGGGCAGCGAGGAAGAAGAAACTCGCAAGGCCGCGGCCCTGATCTCCGACAACCAGGACAAGCCGCTCGGCATCTGGGCGGTCGAAGGCCGCGACGACGGCTGCTTCCACGGCGCCGCGATGCTGATTTGCCTGCCGGAGGGCGACGATATCGAAGTCGGCTATCGTCTGGTCAAGGCCGCCTGGGGCCGGGGCCTCGCCACCGAGGCGGCCCTTTGCCTGCGCGACCATGGCTTCGAGGAGCTCGGCCTGGAGGAGATCGTCGCGGTCGCCGACCCCGGCAATACGGCCTCCCACAAGGTTCTGAGGAAGATCGGATTGAGCTTTCGAGGCCTGCGCCGAGCCTACGGCGTCGACGGTCTGCATTTCTTCGGCCTGACGCGCGGTGACTGGCAGGGCCTCCGCGGTGCGGGTCACATCTCCGGAACGGGGACGCCGGCCTGACGGCAGGCCGCGGTCACGCTGTTGCGCAGCAGGCAGGCGATGGTCATGGGACCGACCCCGCCCGGCACCGGGGTGATCGCGCCGGCCACGGCCGCCGCGGCCTCGAAGGCGACGTCGCCGACCAGGCGGGTGCCGCCGTCCGGCTTGTCGACCCGGTTGATGCCGACGTCGATGACGGTCGCGCCCGGATTGACCCAGTCGCCCTCGACCATCTCGGGCCGGCCGACGGCGGCAACCAGAATGTCGGCGCCGCGGCAGACCGCCGGCAGGTCCCGGGTCCGCGAATGTGCGATGGTCACGGTGCAGTTGTCCTGCAGCAGCAGCTGCGCCATGGGCTTGCCGACGATGTTGGAGCGCCCGACCACCACCGCGTGAAGGCCGGTGAGGTCGCCCAGGGCGTCGCGCAGCAGCATCTGGCAGCCGAGCGGCGTGCAGGGCACCAGTGGCGCCCGATTGCCGCTGCCCCCGGTTGCCAGCCGACCGGCGTTGATGACATGGAAGCCGTCGACGTCCTTGGCGGGATCGATCGCATCCAGAACCGCCTCGGAGTCGATCTGCGGCGGCAGGGGCAGTTGGACCAGGATTCCGTGGACCTTGGGATCGGCGTTGAGCCGCGCGATCAGGTCCAGCAGCTCGGCCTGCTCCGTGCTCGCCGGCAGCACCTCTTTGAAGGAGGCCATGCCGGCCTCGACGGTCTGCCGGGCTTTGTTGCGGACGTAGACCGCGCTGGCCGGATCCTCGCCGACCAGCACCACCGCCAGTCCCGGCACCAGGCCGTGGTCGGCCGTCACTTGACCGACCGCGGTGCCGATCCGCCCGCGCAGGGCTGCGGCAAAGGCCTTGCCGTCGATGATCTTCGCTGCTGCCACCTCTTGTCTCTCCTGCGCTGTTATCGTTTGACAGCGAGCTCAAGCGCCGTCCCGGGTCGTCAGCCAGGCCTCGAGCCGGGCCAAGACTAGTTCAGGATCGCCGCGGACGAGAATCGATTTGCGCCGCTCCTTTGCGCCGGACGCGACTTCCAGGCCGCTTTTCGGCAGCTTCCAGGCCTTGGCCAGCAGGGCGAGCAGCCGGGCATTGGCCTTGCCGCCTTCAGGTGGCGCGGAGACCCAGGCCTTGATCAAGACCGCACCGTCGGCCAGCTCGACCGGACCGCCGAGAGCTTCGCGCCGGGCCCCGGGCTGGAGCTGAACGGCGACCCGCACACCCTCGGTCACCGGCCTGAAAGGCGAGGCAGCGGCCGGCTCCAAGGCCCTAGAGGCCGGCGCCTGCCGAGAGCATCGAAATGCGAAGGTTGACGATGACCATCTCCAGGAACCAGAGGCCGAGGATCAGGATGATGGGCGAGATGTCGATACCGCCCAGATTGGGCAGGAAGCGCCGGATCGGCCCCAGCGCCGGCTCGGTCAGGCGGTTGGTCAGGTCCTGGACCAGGAAGACGAAGCGGTTGTAGCTGTTGACCACCTGGAAATTGATCAGCCAGCTGAGGATCACTCCGATGATGATCACCCAGATGTAGGCCCTGATCAGCCACAGCACGATGATCAGCAGGGGATCGACAATAATCATGGCGCTTCCTGAAGGTTTCGGCGGGCGGGCTTCCAGTGAAATACGTGGCCAGGGGCCCGGGATCAAGGCCCTTGAGCGGCCTGCAGGCGCGCTTGACAGCGGCCCCGGGCCTTCTCATTATCCGCGCGCATCGCCGCGTCCGAGACCATTGGGCGCGCAGGGTCCGAGACCCGCGTGGGGCCGTAGCTCAGTTGGGAGAGCGTCGCGTTCGCAATGCGAAGGTCAGGGGTTCGACTCCCCTCGGCTCCACCAATCACCTCCCGAAAATCCCGCAATCAAGACGGCGGCCTTTATGGGCCAGGTTCCGGGAATCGCGCGGTCGAGCCTTGGACCGTCCTGCTAAGAATCTCGAAAAAATTGAGAAATCAATAGCTTTTGAGGCGACTTTCTCGGAAAAACCGAGACAGCATACCTAAAGCGCACACGTCCTTGTCACGCCGCGCTCACGGGCTTCCCGCTAGAGTAGCAACCGTCAACCCGTGCAAAGGAAGAGCCTTTAAGAGCGCTATCCTGCTGAAGGCCCCGCCACCCCCCGATCGAGGCGGGGCCTTCTCTTTCTCTCGCCGGCGAGCAACGAAATCTACTGGCGCAGTTTCGCGGGTTCCGTAAAATCTCAAGGTGACAACGTGGCCAGGAACCGGAGGACGGGAGCCGTGCTGCGTCGAGAAGAAATGATTCCCAGTGCCTTGCTGGCGGCGATGCTCTTGACAGCGACAGCGATGTCCGGCTGTTCATCTTCCTCGAGCGGGTCTCCCACGACTTCACCGCCCTCGAGTGAATCCTCCTCGAGCAGTTCCTCTTCCAGCAGTTCCTCCTCGAGCGAATCTTCCTCGTCGGGCTCCTCTTCGGGCGAGTCGTCCTCGGAGGAGTCCTCCGCGGCAGGGTCTTCCTCGAGCGAGACTTCGGCGGGCGAAGCCACCTCGGCGGGGTCTTCCTCGGGTGAGACTTCGGCAGGTGAAGCCTCCTCGGTGGGCAAAGCCCCCTCGGCGGGCGAAGCCTCCTCGGGAGAAACTCCCTCGGCCGGGTCTGAGTCGAGCGAATCCGCAGCAGGGGGAGCGCCTTCTAGCGGGTCTTCCTCGGGGGGGTCGTCGAGCGAGCTCGGCTCTGCCTTCAGCGAGGTCGAGATCAATAGGCTCGGCAACTTCGGGCAGACCGAGAAGGCGTCTCAGAACAACGCGATCCGCAATGCCGTCAAGCATGCCCAGTACCACGAGGCCTCCGGCCTGGCGGTCGAGAGAATCACCATCATGGGAAACGAGCCGGCCGGCTCCTCTTTCTCCCAGGGTCAGTCCGGCCAGGGCGCCCGACCGACCTCCTATCGGGTGTGGGTCAAGGTCGTCGGGTGCGATCGTGACATCATGTACACGGCGACCGCGGATGGCCGCCTGGTCTCCTACACCGACGACGGCGAATGCCTGTCGGGCTCCAGAGGCCGGGGCGGCGGCGATGCCACCGGGGAAGCCGCGCCCAGGGGCGGCGGCGGACAGAGCTTCTAGGGCGTTATCCGATCAGATGGAATCGCTTCGCGATCCATCTGGCCGGATGTAACGCCCTAACTTCTGAGTGTTAGCGCACCACTCCCGGCCAGACGCGAAGGCGTCTGATCGGGAAGTGCGCTATAGCAGCCTGCGCTCCTCGTCGGGCGGAAAAGCCGGCGACCTCAGGTTTTCGAGGGCTGAATCAAGATCGGCCCAGATCGTATAGATCTGAGCCGTTTGCCTTGATTAGGTCTTTGAAATCGAAGGCCGCTTCTCAGCCCCGGGCTGAGAAGCTGGCGGGTTTCAGGCTTCGCCCTGGGGCTCGGCCCCGACCAGCTGGCTGATCGTCTCCAGGAAGTAGTCGGTGTGGAAGGGCTTGGCGATATAGGCATCGCAGCCACTTTCCATAATCCGCCGCTGGTCCTCGCGCATCGCGAAGGCGGTCACGGCGACGATCGGCGTATCTCTGAGGGCTTCGACCTCGCGGATCCACTTGGTCGCTTCCAAGCCGGAGCTGTCGCTCAGCTGGATATCCATCAGGATCAGGTCCGGATGGAGCTCGTTCGCCAAACGATAGGCGTCCACGGCATCGGCGGCACGCAGCACGCTGTAGCCATGGAAATCGAGCAGCTCTTGGATCAGCAGGGAGGTGAAGTCGTCATCCTCGACCACGAGGATGCGCTTTTTCTCAGCGGTCGTGCTGTTCTCTTTCGGCGGTGCTGTGGACGGGGTCGAGTAGTTGGACCCGTCAAAGGGGTCTCTTTGGTTGGTCAGGGTTCCCACGGTCACTCCTTGGACTTGGCGTCTCTAAAAAGAGTTGCACTTACCTGTCCCGGCCAGGGGGTGAACTGGCCGGCCGTCCCTTCCCATCCACGACCATGAGTATGGCACTCTTGCTGTGACCAGAATCGGGCGTTTGAAATGACGAATCTGTGCCCCGCTTCGGGCCGTCGGTGGGTATTCCGCGCGAAACTGCCCAGGGTTCCTCATGCCTTTGCCTCCGGTTTGTCCCTCGGCGCTCCAGTCCGGCCGGGCGAGACTGGCTCCCGCCGCGTGGAGCCGCGGCGCTTTGCGAACCAAGACTCGAAGGAGAATCTAGGCATGAGATACGTCACTGGCGCCGTCCTGGCGCTTGCCCTCAGCGGGGCCGCCGGCCTGGCCGACGCGGCCGAGATCGCCGGCAAGCTCGCCGCCATGGACGGCAACAGGATCATGCTGGAGGACGGCACGATCTTCGTTCTGGACCAGGGAATTTCGGCAGAGAGCCTGAAGCCCGGGGCCTCGGTGGTGATCACCTACGAGGAGAGAGACGGCCAGTTGGTGGCGACCGCCATCACCCCATCCAACTCCTGAACTCCGAGGAGGGGCGGGCCGGTCCCGCCCCTCCTGCCTTCAAAAAACAGGTATCTGAATCCCGGGCTTAGAGTCTATCCTCGACCGTCGAAAGACAGAGCCGACCCAGGCGGGAGCGCGCGACTCGAGATGCCGGAGTCCTACGACGCGATCATCATCGGCGCCGGGATCATAGGCGCCGCGACGGCCTACGAGCTCAGCAAGGCGGGGCGCCGCACCCTGAGCCTCGACAGGCTGCCCGCCGCGGGCTACGGCTCGACCGGGGCGTCCTGCGCGATCATCCGGACCCACTATTCGACCCTCGATGGTTGCGCTCTCGCCTACGAGGGCTTCTTCTACTGGAAGGACTGG
Source organism: Kiloniellales bacterium (assembly GCA_030067055.1). The sequence continues at coordinate 6,168 of JASJAL010000250.1, forward strand.
CCCGGCTACATCGGCGTCGACGACGAGAGCGGGCTGGCCGAGTTCCACGAGACCGGCGCCCTGGTCATGAAGACCGAGGCCAACGGCTTCCTGGAGCCGATCTGCCGGAACATGGAGGCCCTGGGCATTCCCTACGAGTCCTGGGGCCCCGAGCAGGTGATGGCGCGCCTGCCGGTCTACGACCTGGGCCGCTACGGCCCGCCGAAGCTGCCCGCCGATCCCGCCTTCGGTCAGGCCGAGGGCGAGATCACCGGGGCCGTCTTCTTTCCCTGCGCCGGCTACATCAGCGATCCGCAGCTCGCCACTCACAACATCCAGCGGGCCGCCGAGGCCGCGGGTGCGAGCTTCCGTTTCAACAGCGAGGTGGCCGAGATCCTGACCGATGGCGGCCCGGGGGACGGCCGGGTCCGCGGGGTCGCGCTGGGCTCTGGCGAAGAGGTAATGGCGCCGGTCGTCATCAACGTGGCCGGACCGCATTCCTTCAAGATCAACGAGATGGCCGGGGTCACCGGCGACATGAACATCCGCACGCGGGCGCTGCGCCAGGAGGTCACCCACGTGCCCTCGCCGCCGGGCTTCAACTTCGAGCGCGACGGGCTGGTCACCTCGGACAGCGACATCGGCTGCTACTGCCGGCCCGAACTGGGCAACCACATCCTGATCGGCAGCGAGGACCCGGATTGCGACGACCGCGAGTGGGTCGACCCGGACGACTACAACCGGGACTTCACCGAGCAGTGGTCGGTGCAGGCGCAGCGGGTCGCTCAGCGCATCCCCTCGCTCGGCATTCCCAGCCGGATGAAGGGCGTGGTCGACCTCTACGACGTTTCGGACGACTGGATCCCGATCTATGACAAGTCGGCCCTGGGCGGCTTCTACATGGCCATCGGCACCAGCGGCAACCAGTTCAAGAACGCGCCCGTCGCCGGCAAGATGATGGCCGCCCTTGTCGACTACTGCGAGGCCGGGGCCGACCACGACGCTGAACCTCTGGAGATGGCGCTCGAGCAGAGCGGGCGCAGCGTCGACGTCGGCTTCTACTCGCGGCGCCGGCAGATCAACGAAGAAAGCAGTTTCTCGGTGCTGGGCTAAGACGCCGCGGCTTTACGGCAGTCGAACGGATCCGGACACCGGCCGGAAGGAGAAGATACATGGAACGTCAAGAGCTGGAGGCCGAGCTGTCGATCCTCCTGACAGAGCTGGAGGGGGAGCCCGAGGACGCTCACGAGATCTATTTGCGCCTGAAGCAATTGATCGGCAACATGAAGGCCTTCGGCTTGGCCGTGCCGCAGGACCTGGAGCGCCTGGAGCGCGAGATGGACGCAGAGTTCTCGGCCGATAAGCCAGGTTGATCCCGGCGGAGGGGTCCCGACGGAGCAGGTAGCGAAATCAACGACAACTCGGGGAGGAACAAGGGGATGTTGTCGAAAATTGCGGGGCGCTGGACCGGTTTGGCGTGCTTGTTGGTGGGGAGCTTCGCCCTGGCGGGCTGCGAGCTCTTCCGTGAGGACGATCTGGATGCCTACCAGCTGGCGGACTGCGCGCAGGAGACCACCAACTTCCACCGCGTGACTTACTATGCGCTGGGCAAGAACGGCCCCTTGATCAACTGGTCGGGCTGCGAAAAGCCCGGAGCGAACCTGCGCCGCGCCGATCTCGGGATCGCCTGGATGATCGGGACGGACCTCAACGGGGCCGACCTGCGCGAGGCCAACCTGGCGGGGGCCAAGCTGGGCGGAGCCAACCTCTCGCAGGCGGACCTGCGGGGCGCGCAACTGGTCGGCGCCGATTTTCAGGGGACCAACCTGAGCGGCGCGGATCTGCGGGACCTCGACTTCGGCGGGATCACCCTGCGGGGCGCCGACCTGAGCAACGCCAAGCTCAACGGCGCCAACCTGCGCGGCGTCAACCTCACGGATGCCAAGCTGGACGGCGCCGACTTCTCCGGCGCCAAGTGGATCTTCGCGCCTGCGGTCTGCAACGACGGATCGGTCGGCGACTGCGGGTTCTGAGGCAGGCTTTCCGGCCGCCCCTCTTTACGGGAACCCGCCGGCCTCGCTCCCGGGGCCGCGGGCCGGGCGGCTCTGCGTGCTCTTTTTCCGCAGGCATCGGGCCTATTGAGGGGAGGTGGCGATCATGGCAGAGGGTTTGGCGAACCAGGCGCTCCTGAGGGACGAGAACCACTTTCCGCCATTGCAGCAGGCGGTGCCGCTGGGGATCCAGCACGTGCTGGCCATGTTCGCCAGCAACATCACGCCTGCGATTATCGTCAGCCTCGCGGCGGGCTTCGCCTTCGGCTCCGCCGAGATGGTCTACATGATCCAGATGGTCATGGTCTTCGCCGGGATCTCGACCCTGATCCAGACCGTCGGCCTGGGGCCGGTCGGGGCCCGGCTGCCGGTGGTTCAGGGCACCAGCTTCGCCTTCATCCCGGTCATGGTCCCCGTAGTCAAGACCGCCGGCATGGGGGCACTCTTCGGCGGCATCGTCATCGGCGGGATCTTCCACTTCTTCCTCGGCACCGTGGTCGGCCGGATCCGCAACCTGCTGCCGCCGCTGGTCACCGGCATCGTCGTCCTGACCATCGGCCTTGCGCTGATCCCGGTCGGAATCAAATACGCCGCCGGCGGCGTGCCGCTGATCGGCAAGCCGGAGTTCGGTACCCTGATCCACTGGGGCCTGGCCCTGGTCGTCATCTTCGTGACGCTGGGCCTGAAGTTCTTCAGCCGTGGCATGCTCTCGGCCGCGGCGGTCCTGATCGGCCTGGTGGTCGGCTACCTGGTCGCCATTCCCCTGGGCATGGTCGACTTCGGCCGGGTCGCCGGGGCCGCCTGGTTCGCGGCGCCCTCGCCGCTCCACTTCGGCTTCGAGATCAACGCCGCCGCGATCATCGGCATGTGCCTGATGTCCGTGGTCTCGGCGATCGAGACCGTGGGCGACATCTCCGGGATCACCAAGGGCGGTGCCGGCCGCGAGGCGACCGACAAGGAGATCGCGGGCGGCACCATGGCCGATGGCCTGGGCACCGCCCTCTCGGGGCTCTTCGGCGGCTTGCCGAACACCTCCTTCAGCCAGAACGTCGGCCTGGTGTCCATGACCGGCGTGATGAGCCGCCACGTGGTGACGATCGGGGCGCTCTTCCTGGTCTTCGCCGGACTGATCCCCAAGGTCGGCGCGGTGATCGCGGCCATGCCCATCGCGGTGCTGGGCGGCGGCGTGATCGTCATGTTCGGCATGGTGGTCTCGGCCGGCATCAACATGCTGAGCGACGTGCGCTGGACCCGCCGCAACATGGTGATCCTGGCGATCTCGCTTTCGGTCGGCCTGGGCCTGCAGGCCGTCCCCGAATCCCTGCAGCACCTGCCCGCGACCCTGAAGATCCTCTTGACCTCGGGCCTGCTGCCGGCCGCGACCCTGGCGGTGGTCCTGAACCTCTGCCTGCCGGAAACCGAGCAAGACTGAAACACGCGATCCGGACAAGAAATCGGGCGCCGACCCGAAGGTACGGCGCCCGATGAGGGATGTTGCGTGCTAAAAGCACGCTGACAGGGAAAGGGGAACGCTCTGTCAACTATCCTTACGCGACACAGCGGCTGTCGGATCACATCTCGCGTGCCGGTTTCTTTCGGAGCTCTATGGCTTCGTGCCGTCCTCGAGCCAGCGGCCGAAATCGAGCAGGGCCTCGATGGTCGCCCCGGGCCGCTCCACCGGGATCAGGTGCCCCGCGTCGCGGAGTTCCAGGCGCCGCGCCCGAGGCAGCCGGGCGTAGAGGGCCTCGACGTCGTCCCGGTCGAAGAACACCCGGTCCTGCAGCCCGGTCATGACCAGGGTCGGCAGATCGAGCCGCTCGTAGGGCAGGTTCCAGTCGGCCCGGGCCGAGTTTTCCAGCAGATTGTAGTGGCCGTGGCTGGGGTCCAGGGGCTCGTAGGGCGCCTCGGTCAGGAAATCCGCGCGGATCTCCTGGAGCCGCTCGACGTTGACCAGCAGCGGCATGTTGATGTCCATCAACAGCCGCAAGCCGCCGACCTGGGCGGCCCGCAAGGTTGCGGCGTTGATCCATTCGAGCCGCGGCCCGGCCCGGCGCAGGGTGTTGATCAGCACCAGGCCCGCCGCCGAGGCACCCTTCAGATAGGCACCGGCGGCGAAGAGACCGCCGATCGAGAGTCCGACCAGGACCGGGTCCGGCGGTTCCACTTCGGCCAGGAGGCGCCCGAGGTCGTCGACGATCAGCGCTTGGTCGAGCTCGGTGCCGGGCGTGAAGGGGCTGTCGGCCTGGCCCCGGAAGTTGTAGGCCAGGGTGCCGTGGCCGGCGTCGCGCAGGGCCGGCGCGATCTCGGCCTCCCACATCGCGGTAGAGCCGGTCAGGGCGTTCACGAAGACGAATGTGGAACCCCGGGCGCCCGGCGGCGCGTAGTCGTAGAAGAGCCCGTTCCCGGGCGAGAGATCCAGCTGCGGCACCTGCGCCTCCCATCCTGCTGCGCTAGAGCATGGTCGTTTCACGCCGCCAAGGCGTGAAGCGTGAATCATGCTCTAGCTTTCTGAAGTTGATCAAGATTCACGGCTCGGATTGGCTCAATCCGAGCAGATCTTGATCTAGCGAATCCGAGAATAGCAGGGAGAGGGGCGACCGCCGAAGTCCGCAAAAAGAACCCCCGGAACCGGTAGCAGTCCGGTCCCGGGGAGAGGGCTGGAGAGGCGGGACTATTGAGCCCGGACGATTTCCCAGGACCCGTCGGGCTGCCAGCAGGCGGTGCCGTAGACCTGCTGTTCCCGGCCGGCCACGGTCGCGTTCGAGATGAATTCTCGACAATAGCGGCCGTCTTCGCGCTCGTAGCTGGCCTTGGGCGTGACTTCGTAGCTGGTCCGGGTCCGCGGGTTGTTCCATACGATGGTCGAGCCGTCCGGGGCGTTCTTCAGGGTCTCGCCCATGCAGTAGCTGTCCTGCAGGTCGATGCCCTGACCCAGGGTCGCGCCGACCAGGATTCCGGCGATGGTGCCGCCCAGGATGGCGGCCGGATCGCCTTCGCTGGCCGCCGCGCCGATCATGGCGCCCGCGCCGCCGCCAATGAGGCCGGCGGCCAGGCCGGTGTTGCAGCGGCCGACGGCGCTGCCGCCATAGGTCCGCGACCAGCGCTCGCGGTCGTGCCTGCGGTGGCGCGGCCGCCAGCCGTGGTCATCGCCGTAGTAGTAGTGATGGTGCTCGACGACCTTGCGCTTGCGGCGCTTGTGCTTGCGATGGATCTTGTGGTGGCGATGGCCATGGTGCCGGTGCCAATGCCGGTGGTGCCGATGCTTGCCGTAGTGATCGTGGCGTGACTCGTAGTAGCGGTGGTCGTCGTCGTCATCGTCGTGGGCGGCCGCCGG
>JASJAL010000236.1 GCA_030067055.1 Kiloniellales bacterium
CCCAGCACGTTGACGTGGGCGTCCTCGACGACCAGCCAGGGATGGCCCAGCCCGATCATCTCCATAACCGGCAGAACCTCGGCGATGCGCTCGCAGTCGCCGCGCAGGAAGCGAACCCGCGGGTGGGCCACCTCGGGCTGCTTGATGTCGATCGAGACCACCTTGCCTTTGAGGCCGAAGGACTGCAGCAGGTCGGCCATCCACAGCGCGCTGGCGCCCGAGCCCGAGCCCAGCTCGATGATGGTCTTGGGCTGCAGTTCCCAGATCAGCATGGGGTAGATGGCGAAATCATAGACGGTCTTGAACAGCGGCAGGCCGCGCCAGTGCAGGCTGTCCCAAGCGCCCTGGCTCAAGGTCATGTCGTGGGGGTCGATCTCGCTGCGGCGCGGCTTCTGCCCCGGTTTCTCGACCCGCCGGATTCGGTAATCGATAAAGCGGCCCTCGTCGAAGCGCTCAAGGAAGCCGCGCAGACGCTCCAGCTCGGGTGCCGGAGCCGTGCTGCGCGGCGCCTGGGGGCCCAGCACCAGGCCGATCGGAACGCCGGGACCCGGCCGAACCGCTTGAGTCAGGATGCGCTTGAGGTGGTTGTCGAAGAAGGTGGGCACACCGTCCTGCTCCCGCTCGACCTTGCGCTCCAGGGCCTGCAGCAGCTCGGCGGCCCGCGGGCGCAGATCCGGCCCGGACGGCTTCGGCTCCCCGGGCGCCTTGGGGTCGGGCGACTTGCGGCCCGGCGACTTGGTGCCAGGCGACTTGGGCCCAGACGTCCTGCGGCCGGGCGTCTTGGGGCGTTTGGTCTTGGGACGCTTCGACATGTCCACTGCCGTCAGGAGCCGGTCCAAGGACGCCGCGCGACTCTGGCACTTCCCCGAAGGATGCAGTCGTTGAACATTGGTCGGACGGGCTCCTGGAGCATAGTCGCGACACACCGCAACGGTGTGGCCCGTGAATCATGCTCTAACCGGTTCTAGTAGATCAAGATTCGCGGTTCAGTTCGATTCAATCCGTGCCGGCCCCGGTCTGGGGAATTGCGGCGGCGCGCTCCGCCGCCGCCTGGCGCTCCTCCGCCGATACCTGATCGGCGAGGCGCGCCCGCAGCTCCGCGCCCCCCGGGACGCCGGCGCGCACCGCATAGTCGTACCAGGCCAAGGCCTCGACCAGGTCCTTCTGCGTGCCGCGCCCGCTTTGATGCAGGCCGCCGAGGTTGACGGCGGCCTGCGCGATCCCGCCGCGCAGGGCTGCTTCGTAGAGCGCAAGGGCAGCCTCCGGGTCTTTCTCAACGCCCAAGCCGCGCTCCTTGAGGATCGCCAGATTGTACTGGGCCTGCGGCAGGCCCTGGTCGGCCGCGGCCTGGAACCAGCGTGCCGCGCCCTGCGGATCGGGCGCGCCAGGACCGCCCTGCTGCAACATCAGGGCCAGGCGGTACTGCGCACGCACGTGGCCGGCCTCGGCGGCGCGTCGGTACCAGGCCCGAGCCCGCGCCGGATCTGGATCGGTCCCGAGGCCCCGCTCGGCAAGCTGGCCGGCACGGTACATCGCCTCGACGTCGCCGGACTCCGCCTTGCGCTCATACCAGGACAGCCCGATGCGCTGGTCCCAGGGCAGGTCCTGCCAGACCGGCTCCTCCGCCTTTGCCGATAACACCGTGAGCGCGCAGAGGATGGCCGCGAGCGGCAGCCTCGGCGCGGAGCGCAGCAAAGCCTTGGAGCTGCGGTGAGACATCAGTCTTCCAGGGGCGCGTCGAAATAGCCGACCCGGCGCGTCTCGGCACCGGGAAGGGGTGCGGCGTGGCAATCGACCTCGCCGAGCGTGCGGTAGCAATAGCGGGGCGCGAAAGCGGGCCCCGAGGGGGCACAGGCCGCCACCAGAAGCACCACGCAAAGGCCAATACAGAGACTGGCCGTTCTCTTCCTCCCAGGCATCACCCCTCAAGAATAAGGCCAAAGGCCGGCCCCGGCCAGATCCAAGGGGCCGGAGCCTTCGAGGCGATCCTCAGGGCTCGTCGCGGCCCCGGCTCAGCGGTGAAGGTCAACGACCAGGCGCCCCCGGACCTGGCCCTTGAGGATGTCCTTGGCCAGGGCCGGCAGATCGGCCAGGGCGGCCTCGCTGGTCATGCCGTCGAGCTTGTCCAGCGGTAGCAGCTCAGCCAGCCTTTGCCAGGCGGCCTCGCGCCGCGGTTTGGGGCACATCACCGAATCGATGCCCAGGAGATTCGCGCCGCGCAGCAGGAAGGGCAGCACGGTGGTCTCCAGCCCCGGGCCGCCGGCCAGGCCGACCGCCGCCACCGAGCCGCCGTAGGCCATCTGCGACAAGACGTTGGCAAGGGTCGTGCTGCCCACGGAGTCGACGCAGCCGGCCCAGCGCGCCGCGCCAAGCGGTCGCTCGGGCGGGGCCGAGAGCTCGGCCCGTTCGACGATCTCACCGGCGCCGAGGTCCTTCAGGTAGGCGTGGGTCTCGGCCCGGCCGGTCGAGGCCGCGACCTGGAAGCCGAGTCTGGCGAGAAGGGTCACCGCGACCGAGCCGACGCCGCCGGCCGCCCCGGTCACCAGGACCGTGCCGGAATCGGGGCTGACGCCGTGTTCCTCAAGGGCGGTGACCGCCAGCATGGCGGTGAAGCCCGCAGTGCCGATGGCCATGGCCTGCTTCAGGCTGAGACCCTCGGGTCGGGCCACCAGCCAGTCGCCTTTGACCCGCGCCTTCTCGGCATAGCCGCCCCAGTGGACCTCGCCGACCCGCCAGCCGGTCAGCACGACCTCGTCGCCCTCCTTGAAGTCGGGGTGTCGGCTTTCGGCGACCCGGCCTGCGAAATCGATCCCCGGGACGTGGGGATAGTCGCGGACCAGCCGCCCCTGCCCCTCCAGGATCATGCCGTCCTTATAGTTCAGGGTGCTGTAGTCGACCGCGACGGTGACGTCGCCCTCGGGCAGACGCGACTCCTCGAGCTCCTGGATCGACGCCGTGACGCCGCCATCCGTCTGCTCCAGTAACAGGGCTTTGAACACTCTCATCCTCCCCAGATATCAGCTTCGGGCCCGAATCAGGGCCAGACCTTGGCCTTGTCCTCAAAATCGTCGGTCTGCGGCTGAACCACGCAGAAGCGGTGGCCACTGGGCGCTTCCATCACCCACCAGCGCTTGACCTGGGCGATCCGCTTGGCGCCCAGTCCTTCCAGCCGCGTCACCTCCGCCTCGAGGTCGTCGGTTTCGATGTCGAGGTGCGCGCGGCTGGGATGGTCGACCCGCTGCAGCAGGATCTTGACCTCGCCCGACGGCGATTCGAGATCGACGTATTTCTGGTCCGAGGGGTCATCCGACCGCTGGGCCGGGCGGCCCAGGGCGGCGCTCCAGAACGCGATGTCGCGCTCGAAGTCGCCTTCCTCGCAGTCGACGACGACCACGCCCAAGCGGCTCTTGTGCATCCGCGCCTCCCCAGCGCGACCCGGAGGTCAGCGCAACGGCTCTAGGATCGAGGCGTAGTTGGCCACGGCCGCGCCGCCCATGTTGAAGACCCCGGCCAGCTTGGCGTCCTTGACCTGCATGTCCTCGGCTCGCCCCAGCACCTGCATCGACGCCATGATGTGCATGGAGACCCCCGTGGCGCCGATCGGATGACCCTTGGACTTGAGACCACCGGAGGGATTGACCGGCAGTTTGCCGTCCTTCCGGGTCCAGCCCTCTAGGATCGCCCTGGCGCCCTGGCCGCGCGGGGTCAGGCCCATGGCCTCGTACTCCAGCAGTTCGGCGACGGTGAAGCAGTCGTGGGTCTCGACCAGGTCAAGGTCGTCGAGCCCGAGCCGGCCCTGGGACAGGGCCCGCTTCCAGGCCACCTCGCAGCCCTCGAAAAGGGTGATGTCGCGCTTCGACATCGGCAGGAAATCGTTGGCCTGGGCGGCGGCGCGGAAGACCACCGCCTTGTCCATGGACAGCGCGGTCTCGACGTCGGCCAGGACCACGGCCGCCGCGCCGTCGGAGACCAGAGAGCAGTCCGTGCGCTTCAAGGGTCCGGCCACAATGGGATTTTTTTCCGATACATCGCGGCAGAACTCGAAGCCCAGGTCCTTGCGCAGCTGGGCCCAGGGATTGGCGACGCCGTTCTGGTGGTTCTTGGCGGCGATCATGGCCAGGGCCTCGGTCTGGTCGCCGTGCTTCTGATAGTACTGCTGGGCGATGCGCCCGAAGACCCCCGCGAAGCCGCCCTCGATCTCCGCCTCCTCCTTGAGGTAGGAGGCCTTCAGCAGCACGCCGCCGATCTCCGGCCCCGGGATGCCGGTCATCTTCTCCACGCCGACCACCAGGACGAAGCGGCCGCGCTTGGCCTCGATGGTCTTGAGGCCCTGATGGATTGCCGCAGTGCCGGTGGCGCAGGCGTTCTCGACCCGGGTCGCCGGCTTGAAACGGAAGCGCTCGTCGGCCTGCAGAACAAGGGAAGCCGGGAAAGCCTGGGGCGAGAAGCCCTCGTTGAACTGGCCGACCACGATCTCGTCGACCTCCTCCGGCTCCAGACCGGCATCGGCCAGGGCCTCAACGGCAACTCGGACGATCAGGGATTCCGGATCCTCGCTCTCATGCTTGCCGAAGGGCGTGTGCGCCCAGCCGACGATGCAGGCGGTCATTTCGGGTTGTCCTCCGTCTCTCGGTATGGCGCCCAAGCTAGCAAAGGCGCGGTCGGGGGCACAACGTCGCCGCGCTCCCGGACCGAATGGTCTTTCTGCAAATCGGCCCAAATGCCCAAAAATTCCAGGCCAAACCGGAGCCGCACCGGGCCAAGGAGAAGGAAAACCGCAGAAATCCGGCGATTCATGGTGAAGGAATCTTTAAGGCTGGTAACCCTTCGGCAGTGGTTTCGCGGGATCATATCTGTCGAGCGGCATAACCACCGTCTGCCCTCTCCACGGTGTGAAGGAGACTCGAGATGCAGGAATTGGAATTCCCCGCCGACGAACTGCCGACGGTCGATCCCTCTCTCTCCGACTACCGCTTGACCACGGCCGAGATCTTCTACCACCTGCCGGACTACCCGGACATGGTCCAAACCTACGTCTGGCAGGAGCTCGACCGGCTGCCGGACTTCCCCAAGCTGCACGATTTCCTGGGCCTCTGGGAACGGGAGATCGACGGCAAGCTGCATTCCATCCGGGTTGCCTATGTCGACATCATCCGGCCCGGCGAGTGGCTGGACACCGACACCGGCAACGACATCCCGGTCTAAGGGCCCGTCCGGCCGGCGCTCAGCCGGCCTCTCCCAACATCGTCTCGAGGAAACGAACCGGACGCCCGGCCGGCGTCCCGGGCAGGCTGTCGTCGCGCATCACGACCTGCCCACGGATAACGGTGGCGATGGGCCAGCCCGACACCCGCAGACCCGCAAAGGGCGACCAACCGCATTTCGAGGCCAGCCATTCCTCTGTGATCTCACGCCGGGCCTTGAGGTCGACCAGGGTCAGGTCGGCATCGTAGCCGACCGCGATCCGGCCCTTCCCAGCGATGTTGTAGATCCGGGCCGGCCCGGCGCTGGTCAGGTCGACCAGCCGTTCTAGGGACAGACGGCCCTGGCTCAAGTGGTCGAGAAGCAGGGGCAGCAGGGTCTGCACCCCCGGCATGCCAGAGGGGGTGGCCGGGTAGTCACCGGCCTTCTCCTCTCGGCTGTGCGGCGCGTGGTCGGAGCCGACCACGTCGACGATGCCCTGGGCCACAGCCCGCCACAGGCCTTCCTGGTGTTCGGCGCCCCGGATCGGCGGGTTCATCTGCGCGAAGGACCCGAGCCGCTGGTAGCAGTCCGGCGCGGTCAGGGTCAGGTGCTGCGGCGTGACCTCGACCGTCGCGATGTCCTTGTGTTGGGCCAGCAGGTCCATTTCCTGGGCCGTGGTCACGTGCAGGACATGGACCCGCCGCCCGGCCTGGCGGGCCAGGCGCAGCAGGCGCGTGGTCGCCCGGATCGCGGTCTCCTCGTCGCGCCAGACCGGATGCTGGTCGACCTCGGCGCCACCCCGGACCAGGGCTAGGCGCTCGCGCAGCCGGGCCTCGTCCTCGGCATGGACGGCAACCCGGCGCCGGCCCTTCTTGAGGACCTGAAGCAAGGTCTCGTCGTCCTCGACCAGCAAGGTGCCGGTCGAGGAGCCCATGAAGATCTTGACCCCACAGCACCCCGGCAGGCGCTCCAGATCGGCCAACTCGTCCTGGTTCTCCTCGGCCGCGCCGACGAAGAAGGCATGGTCGGTCCAGGCCCGGCCCTCGGCGCGGGCCAGCTTGTCGGCGATCGATTCGGCGGTGGTGGTCGAGGGCTTGGTGTTGGGCATCTCGAAGACCGCGGTCACACCGCCCAGCGCCGCGGCGCGGGTCCCCGATTCCAGGTCCTCCTTGTGCTCCAGGCCCGGCTCGCGGAAGTGCACCTGGGTGTCGATGACCCCGGGCAGGACGGTCAGGCCCCGGGCGTCGAAGACCTCGTCCGCGGCTGCCGGGTCGAGACTGCCCAGCGCCGCAATCCGGCCGCCGGCCAGCCCGACATCGGTCACCTGGACACCGCTGGGCGTCGCCACGATGCCGTCCTTGATCAGCAGGTCGAAACGTGCGGGCACGGGCCCCTCCCTCCTCTAATCGCCAGTCGAATGCTGGTACTTCCGGACCTGCGGCCGTCCAGAGGCCGATTCGGGCCTGGCGCCGCATTACTGGGATATTAAGACCGTCGCGGCAGAGTCGATCAAGCGTCCGGGCGAGAGCCGAGGGCGCAGTCAGGCAGGCTGTGGATAGAGGAAACGGTCCCACAAATGCCCTGGATCAAGGTCGCCTTCTTCGCCGTGAGCTTGAGCGCACTCTTCGTGTGGGGCAGCCAGGCCGTGCTGACGGTGCAGGGCCACGCCCCGGAGCAGACAGCGGCCTATAGCGGCGACGCCGGGCCCGACACCGGGTCGCGGATCTGGAAGACATTCAGGAACGGCGGCCACGCCGCCTGTTTCTGGACCGACGGCACCGGCCTGCAGCTGGCCCTGGCCTATATCAAGTACCGGGTCGGGGTGACCGAGGACCAGGACCGGGAGTGGCAGGCCCTTCGCTCGAGCCTGACCGAGGCCGGTCCGACCCTGGCCGAGACCTGCGGCTCTCTGGTCGACCGGGGCGTCGGCTTTCGAATCCGAAGCTGGGACGATCTGGGCGAACACGCCGGTCCGATGCAAGACCAGGTCGCCACCTTGCGCCCGGATTTCGAGGCCTTTTACGGCGCCCTGGACAACGCGCAGCGGGGCCGGCTGCACGCCCTGATTCAGCCCTACGCCAAACGCCGATAATTCCCTTTCGGGTCCGGCATACCCCTTGCCAAAAACCTGCGCTTGCCCCACATCGAAGGGCCGATGCTGGGAGCCGGTCAATGCCACAGCCTCAAGCTCTGATCCTGGAAGACCGCGGCGTCCTCGCCGTGGAGGGCCCGGACGGCCGGAGCTTCCTGCAAGGCCTGATCTCAAACGACGTCGAGAAGGTGAGCGGCGAGCGGGCGATCTGGGCCGCCCTGCTGACCCCGCAGGGTAAGTTTCTCCACGAGTTCTTCATCTTCAACCCGGAGCCGGAGGTCCTTCTGCTCGACTGCGAGGCCGAACGCCTGGCCGATCTGAAAAAGCGGCTCTCGCTCTACAAGCTGCGCTCCGAGGTGACAGTGCGGGACGCCTCGGACTCCTATTTCGTGGCGGTCCTCTTCGGTGAAGGCGCTCTGGACCGCCTGGGCCTTCCGGCCGACCCCGGACGGATGGCTCCTCTGGCTGGTGGTCAGGCCGCGGTCGATCCGCGGCTGGCCGGGCTCGGCGCAAGGGCGATCATAGCCAGGCCGGCAGGCGGGGCCGCCCTCGATCTGCCAGGATTCGATCCCGCCGAGCGGGGGGACTACGACCGCCTGCGCATCTCCTTGGGCGTACCCGACGGCAGCCGCGACCTGCAGGTCGAGAAGGCTATCCTGCTGGAGAACGGCTTCGACGAGCTCCACGGGATCGACTGGGACAAGGGCTGCTACATGGGTCAGGAGCTGACCGCCCGCACCCGCTACCGGGGCCTGGTCAAGAAGCGCCTGCTGCCGGTGCGCTTCGACGGTCCGACTCCCGCGCCGGGCAGCCAGGTCACCTGCGAGGGCAAGGACGCCGGCACGCTTTGCTCCAGCATCGGGGACCGGGGTCTCGCCCTGCTCCGACTCGAGCGCCTGGACGGTCCCCTCCTGGCCGGCGGCACCCTGCTGAAGCCCGAACCGCCCGACTGGATCAAGTTTCCAGAGCGGGCCTGAAGAAGAAATCGACGGTCAAATCCGAACCCTGTGACAATTGCCACGCCGGGAAGTGCGAAGCGCGCTTCACAGTGAGTCCCGGCATGAACACCTCGACTTTCCATTCGACTTTCCAAACGAACACGAGAGGGGCGGACCTCGGACTGCGCTACTGGGAGGAACGCCGCCGCGATCGCTGCCTGCCGTCACGCGCCGACATCGACCCCCTGGACATTCCAGCCCTGTTGCCGCAGGTCTTCCTGGTCGACGTCAGCCAAGAGCCACTCGAGTTCCGCTATCGTCTGGTCGGCACCCAGATCGTCCGGCACTCGGCTGCCGACTATACCGGCAGGAGCCTCCAGGACCTGCCGGAACAATGCCCGCCGAGCCGTATCTGGTCGGTGTTCCAGCGGGTCGTCGAGGAGCGCCGCCCCTTCTCGGCCGAAGTGCCCTACATCCACATCCCCGGAAAATCCGTCGAGATGCTGGCCGCGCCGCTGTCCGACGACGGCGCGACCGTCAACATGATCTTCGGCATGATCCAGTTCGATCCAAGCCTTGCTCAGCCCCGGACGATGCTGCCGACTGGCGACCAGATGGCATTCTGAAAGTCCGCCGGCGCCGACTTCGCTACCTTGCGAGGCTGTCCGTATAGGCGTCGACCGAGATCGCCTGGCCCGAGATCCGGGCACCGGCTTCGGAGCAGAGGAAGAGCGTCATGCTCGCGATGTCCTCGGGCTCGACGAAGCTCCTCAGCGCCGAAAACCGCGTATAGCTGGCCCGAACGTCGGCCACTTCGCGACCGCTGGCCGCCGCTTCGGCGGCAATCACCCGGTCGATGCGCGGGCCCGCCACCGCGCCCGGACAGATCGCGTTGACCCGTATGCCGAGCGGCCCCAGTTCGTGCGCCAAGGACTTGGTCAGGCCGATCACGCCCCACTTCGAGGCCGCATAGGGCGTGCGCCGGGGAAAGCCGTAGAGGCCGGCCGCCGAGGAGAGGTTGACGATGGCGCCGCCCGGCCCCGCCGCCTTGATCAGCGGCACGCCCCGCTTCAGGCAAAGGAACATGCCGTCCAGGTTGACCGCCAGGGTCCGGCGCCAGTCCTCGAGGGAGATCTCCTCCAAGGGCGCGGTCGGTCCGGCGACCCCGGCGTTGTTGACCAGGACATCCAGGCCACCCAGCGCCGCCTCCGCGGCCTGGAACAGCTGCTCGATCTGCGCGGGCTCGGCCACGTCGGCGACGACGCCCTCGAGGCGGTCGTTGGACTCGAGGACCTCGGCCAAGGCGGCCGAATCGACATCACATACGAAGACCCGCGCCCCCGCGCCCAGGAATCCCTCGGCGATCTCGCGTCCGATTCCGCTCCCTGCCGCGGTCACGACCACGCGCTTGTCTTTCAGGTCTTCCAGCATCGCTCCGCTCTCCCGTCAAAATCTTGGCCTCTCGGCATGCGCCCGAAGGCTGACCCGCCTGTCACGAAGGCGCTCTCATACATTCTGCCTGGCCCACTCATGCATCAATCCAGAACGCAGCTGCCAGACCCAATTCAGTAGGGTTCGCCGTTCTTGCGAAGGAACCTGGCATTTGCCCCGGTCACTTCGACTTTCATGTCGATGTCCGGGTACTCCGCATAGTCCTGTGCCGACCGGGTGCCGACCTCCAGAACCCGCGCCGACAGCTCCGACCGGTTCACCAGGTGATGCCCGTCGCGGCGGCCGGCGGGAAACCCGGCCACCATGCCGGGCGTCAGGCGCTGCTCGCCGGCATCCGTGATCAGAACCACCTCGCCCGCCAGCACGTAGACGAACTCGTCCTCGTTCTCGTGCCAGTGGCGCTGCGAGGACCAGGCACCGGGCGGCAAGGTCAGCAGGTTGACGCCGAACTGGGTCAGGTCCAGGGCATCGCCCAGCGCCTGCCGCTCGCGGGAGGCGCAGGGTTCGTCGAAGGGTGCGGGATAGCTCGAACCGCTTCGCGTCTCCACCCCCTCCGGATCGAGCGCCGGTGGTTTCGGGCCGTCGGTCATAGAGCGCCTCCGCTGTCCTGGCCAGGAGAAACAAGCCTAGGACAAAGAGACCCGAACGCCTCGGCCGACGCAACACGGCCTTTGCGACCCTCGCCGGTGTTCCGGAGCGACCCAGGGCAGGACTCCAGGCTCAGATCTTTTCTTCGATCTCCGCCAGCCGGCGGAAGGGCGACTCGCCGGCAGCCAGCGTCAACGACCCGGCCTTCGCCAGGCCCTTGCGGCCGTAGCGTTCGCGCAGCGCGTCCTCGAGCCAGGCTTCGGCCTGGGTCCGGCGCAAAGCCTCAAGGCGGCCGTCGGCGACAAGCCAAGCCCTGTGGGCGGCAACCGCCTCGAGCAAGCGGGCGATGTCGACCGCCTCAGCCGCCGCCACCGCCTCGCAGCGGACCTGCCAGCCGTCATCCTCCGAGACGGCCAAACCCAGGGCGCCCTTGAGATCGGCCAGCGCCCGCCGGGCCGGGCTGCCCAGGTCGGCCTTGGTCACCACTGCGATCTGCGGGATCTCGACGATCCCGGCCTTCATGAATTGCAGGCTATCGCCCGAGCCCGGCTGGACGCAGAAGACGACGGTATCGGCAACGCCGGTGACGTCGGTCTCCGACTGGCCGACCCCGACAGTCTCGACGATCACGACATCGAAGAGGGCACGCAGCAGGATCACGGCGGGATATGTCAGTTCGGCCAGGCCGCCGAGGCGAGCCCGCGCCGCCATGGAACGCACGAAGACGCCGGCGTCGGCCGCATCGACCGATAAGCGGGTGCGGTCGCCCAGCAACGCGCCGCCCGAGCGCTTCGACGAGGGATCGACGGCGATCACCGCCACCTTGAGGTCCTGGGTGCGCAGGGTGCGGATCAGCGCACCGATCAAGGTCGACTTGCCGACCCCCGGTGGCCCGGTGATCCCGAGTACCTGGCCGCCCGGCGCCGCAAAGGCAGCATCGAGCAGCGCCAGGGACGAGGCAGCCTCGGGCGCGCGCTCCAGCGCCGCCAGGGCGTGCGCGACGGCGGCCTTGCCGCCTGTCTTCAAGTCGTCGAGATCCAAGGCAGTCACGAGGGGCAGTTGGCCGGCTTCGCCGGAGTCGGTCAAGGCTGCGCTGCAGAGGCGGACTTGCCCCGGCTCGACGGGAGGTGCCAAGCTGCGGCGCGATGGAAGAGACACTCGGCACCGTCACATCTCACTATGCGCGCCACGGCGAACTGACCGCGCGGATCCTCGACGCCCTGACCGCGGCGGGCAAGGACACGGGTGCGCTCGACCTCGAAGATCTGGCGCCGCTCGACCAGTTCCATCTGCGCGGCCACCAGGCGACCCGCGAACTGGCCGCCGAGGCGGGCCTTGCGCCCGGCCAGCGCCTGCTCGATATCGGCAGCGGGATCGGCGGGCCGGCCAGGATGCTGGCCGAGGACCACGGTGTCGAGGTCACCGCCGTCGACCTGACCGAGGCCTTTTGCCGGACCGCAGCGGAACTTTCGAACCTGATCGACGGAGCCCCGGCGCCTGCCTTCGTCTGCGCCGACGCGACTCGGCTGCCCTTTCCGGACGACCACTTCGACGTGGTCTGGACCCAGCACGCCGCGATGAACATCCCGGACAAGACCGGCCTCTACGGAGAATGCCTTCGGGTCTGCCGACCGGGCGGGCGCTTCCTGGTCTACGACGTGGTCGAGGGGCCGGCGGGCGATCCCCACTTCCCGGTGCCCTGGGCCGCGAGCCCGC
>JASJAL010000028.1 GCA_030067055.1 Kiloniellales bacterium
GCGGTGACTTCTACATTCTTTGCCCCGACAACGACGTTCCCCGCGAGCTCGACGAAAAACGCATGGCCTGGGCCATGGGCGACATCATCGAAAACCGTCCGGCGCTTAGCCGCTGGCATTCCGACTACGCGGATGCCTTCGCCGCCTTAATCGACGACAAGGGCTAGACGAAACGCTGCCGGAGTCCCTCACCTGGGGTCGAGCTGAAGCAGGAGGACGCTGTCCGTTTGCTCGTGGGTCACAACCAGCAAGGCGGCCCCGTTGGGGCTCTGCTCGGCCGCGATGAAGCGCAAGGACTCGGGCTCGAGGTCGCCGACCGCGGCGCATTCCGGCGTCTTTATGATGTCGCGCTGGCAGACGGCGGCCGGATCCACGGTGAAGTCGCGGTAGTTGAGATAGAAGGCGAAGCGTGGCGCCGTCGGCTCGGTCACGTCATAAGCGATGATCCCGCCGATCCTTTCGAAGCCGACGAAGGCGTACCAGCGATCGCCGACCTTGCCGACCGCGAGGGGCTCCGGCTCCGGGCCGCGGCGGGGACGGTCGGAAGTCACCCTTCGCGGTCGCTCGCCGCATCTTGCTCCGGCGTCAGCGGCACGGATGACGGGCGCCTTTTGTGACAAATTCGTCGCCGCGTGTTACTCGGCTTCATGCGCAGGTCCTACGACACGATCGGTGTCAACTATTCCGATCTCAGGAAACCTGACCTCCGGATCGAGCGGGCGATCGCAAGGGCTCTGGGATCGGCAAGAACCGTCGTGAACGTCGGCGCCGGCGCGGGTTCCTACGAGCCCGCCGACCGGCGGGTCACGGCTGTCGAGCCTTCTGTGGAAATGATCCGGCAGCGCGCGGCCTCGGCAGCGCCGGTCGTTCGGGGTCAGGCCGAGGACTTGCCCTTCCGCGACGATGCCTTCGATGCCTCCATGGCGATCCTGACGGTCCACCATTGGGCCGACAAGGAGACGGGCCTCAAGGAGATGCGCCGGGTGACGCGGGATCGGGTCGTCGTGCTGACCTACGACGCTTCGCATCGTGGGTTCTGGCTTGCCGACTACATTCCGGAACTCGTGGCCTTGGACGAGGCGCAGATGCCAAGGATGACGGATTACGGCGCGTGGCTCGGGCCCGTGGAGATTTCGGCCGTACCTATTCCACACGACTGCACCGACGGCTTCTTGTGCGCATACTGGCGGCGCCCTGCGGCCTACCTCGATCCGAGAATCCGGTCCGCCATGTCCTCTTTCTGGGCCTTGGGCGACATATCCGAGGGGTTGAGGAGACTCGCCGGCGACCTGGACAGCGGCGCCTGGGCGCAGCGCTATGCCGACCTGCTCGATCTCGAGGACTGCGACTTCGGCTACCGTCTCGTTACGACGAGGTGAAACGCTCTAACGATCCGGGGTCTCGCCCAGGTCGAAGGTCCCTTTTGGGCACGGCGCTCTCTATCGCAGCGGGATCGAGGTTCACCGGGACCGGCTAGCCCGCGACCTAGAGGCAATGCCGACGTGAGGTCGGCATAGCACCCTTGCGCGGTCGTTCACTCGGAATCCGAGAGCGAGCCGGGGAACCGCTCCGGGCCTTCGGCCGCCTCGACGACGGCATCCCTCATCTTCTGCTGAAGCAGGACCAGGGCCTCGACCTCGCGCAGATGACGGGCAACGAGATCCTCCTCGGATCGAGGATCCAGGCCGGCCCGGATTGTGAAACGACGCTCTGACATCTGCTGTTCCTCGCTGCAGGGGCAAGGATCCTAGCATCCGGCCGTTGAAATTGGGTTGATCCCGCCACAAGAGCGGGGGCCTCTTCTTGATGGGGCTTCCTGTTATCCCCATCCAAAGGGCCGCCAGAAGCCTCCAGCCCCGGCCCTTGCCGTTTCGCTTAAGGTCCCATTAACCATCCGCTCCTAGCCTCGGAACCGCTGCGACGGAGGACAAACGGCCATGCCCGGCGGCAGGCAGCAACCTGTTGTTGTTCCCATTGAGATCATCTGGCGGGTGATCAGCCTCGCCAACACCCTGGGAGAACTGAGCGCCCCGGGTGACGGTACCGTGCGACGGCGCTTCAACCGGGAGGCCTTCACCGTCGAGTTCGGCGGCCCGACCGATGATGACGTCTTTCAGGAGTTCATCCAGGTCTTCGCGGACGAACGCCAGGTGTTCTGGGCAAAACTCGGGCAGGACTGGGGACGGCCCGAGGGCTCGAAGGTCATGAAGCCCATGCCGGAGACGCTGCACCGCGAGTTCGTCGAATGGGCGGACGCGTTCCTGAAACCTCTCCGCGATCCCATAGACCGGCGCTGACCGCGGAGCGGCGTCAGGTGTCGGCTTCGTTGGGTGGCCTGGAGCCGGCGGCCCGCAAGACCGCTCCTGACTAGCCTCGGCACCGCACCTCCACACGGCGGAACTGCCCGATTTTCGCCTTGCCCCGTAGACCGGACCTCCTGAGCAGGTGCCTGCGAGGCCCGGGTGTGACCCCAAGGCAACATCACCACCGTGGAACGCATCGCATCGGCCGGCCTTGCTGTTGACATCCCCTAGCTGGCCGATTTGGTGGGCAATGGCTGAGGCGACGGCGGCGCCTCGTTCGCGTGGTCCATGCGGGGTTCGTGGTGCGGAGACCCCTTCGGCGGATAGTCGAGGCTGTCTTCAAGCCCCACGCGCCTGGCGCTGTCGAACTCGGGAAACGGCAGCTTGTTTTCCTCCCGCCATTTCGCGACTTCGGCTTCTGCGGCGTCGCCGTGGTCGGCATCCAGCCCCCCGTCGCGCCCGAGATAGGCGGTTTGGGACGGCAAGGCGAACCCCGATCCGGCCTCGTTGACAATGTCCTCCATGCGCAGGAGCACATCCTCCTGCATGGCAAGAAAGGTATTCTGGTCCTGGCACCGCAGATAGGCGAAAATCTCCACGTCCTTGGAGTAGGCGCCATAGCCAACGAACCGGACCCGAGCCGGTTCAGGTGTCACCGAGGGATGCCCGATCAGGAGCTCCCGCAGTTTCGCCAGGATGTACCGCATCTGGTCCGCCGTCGTCTCATATCGGAGTTGCAACGTGGTCCTAAGCAGCCGTTCGTCACGCAGTGCGAAATTCTCGAGCTTCATCTCCGAGAACTCGGCATTTGGCACGGTGACGACGGTGCGCTCGAGCGAGCGGATCCGGGTCGATATCAGTCCGATCTGCTCGACAGTGCCGATCCTATCGCCATAGCGGCAGAAGTCGCCGACGCGAACCGGCCGGTTGGCGAAGATGATCAGGCTGCCGATAAAGTTTGCAATGGTTTTCTGCGCCGCCAGGGCGACGGCAAGACCGCCAACACCGAGCCCAGCAAGCAGCGGCAGCAGGTCCGCACCCAGTCCCTGAATACCTTTGATGACGATCCACACGGCCGCGAGAAACCCTAAGATGCGTGCGCCGATCCGCAGCAGGCTTGCATCAATGCTCTCCTCCGAAATTCTGGGGGAGTCGATGATGGTCTCGGCGATGGCCTTGCAGGCGTTGTAGACGGCCAAGGCCAACACCAGGAAGACAATAGCCTTACTGCCGATGGTGTACGCCTCCAGGACGCCGCCGCTGATGTTAAGGTCTCCATCCACGAAGGCGATCGCGCCGCTCACGAGCATCGCGACGATCACCGGTGCCGGGATCTTGAGCCAGTTGCTCAGCGGTGGCCCGCTGCTTTCGGCCCAGCGATTGCAGAGACGGAACACGAAGAAGGCGACGGCGAGAATCGCCAGGACTGTCATGAACAAGGCAATCCATTGCCAAACCGCCTGATGGCCATAAAGGACCTTGAACGAACCCGGCAGGTCCTCAATCAAACCGCTCAGGAAATAGGCACGGGGGATCAGATATCCCGGTGTGGAGATATAGAAATTGTAGAACCCCGGAGTGAGTTCGGGCGCGTGATACTCGAGCTCCAGTCCACCGTATGTGTCCGGGCGATACGGCAGGTCGCGGACCTGGTCATAGTATTCTGACATCCTCGCAACGGATGCCGCGCTGACAAGAAACTGACCGCGACGCTCCCCCTCGGTGACCTCGACGATCTCGATCCCGGTGCCGGGATATCGCCAGCGGAGCGGGCCAGTGTCTTTCTGTAGAGTCCCTGCCGAGCCTGATCGCGCCGCCGCGACAACTGCGGCGTTGGGTATGGCCTCGATCGGCGGAAGGACGGTCCGGTCGAGGATTTCTTTCAATTGCAGGACTGTTTCCAACCCGACGCCCGCGCGGAGTGAGTCCGGCACCTTGCTGAGGTCAAGCGTGGTCGTGGCGCGTTGCAGGAACTCTGCGGCGACACTCTCGATTTCCCGCGCCTTCTCCTTATCGATCCGCGGCGGTTGTGCCTGAAGTGCGGCTTCCGCGTCTTGGATCAGCCGATAGGCCCGGTTGACGCTGTCGAGAAAGCCGTCAAACACGGCCCGCGGGCTCGCGGTATCGACCGGCTGCAGGCGGCTGCGCAACCGAGCCTCGTAGGCCTCCCACGTGCGATCGCTGCTGATCGCCTCTTCGTATACCCCTGGCTTCGCGCTCTCCCGGTAGGGCAGGTGTCTTGTAAGTCTGTAGAAGCGTTTTAGGCGCTCGACGGTATCGGCAGAGAACAGGAACTGTCCTGCGCGCGGGCCATCGGCAATGAGAGCGATCGTGATCCGCGTATTCGGAATGTTCCATTTCTCGATGCCTTGATCGGCGACTTCACGGACGCCCGGGATATCGTCGTCGGGCGGCAGATTTATCCGTGCGAGGATCTCGTGCAGCATCAGGACGTGGCTCGAGCGCGTAGAGAATGAATTGCCGCCCGGCGTCTTCGAGAAATCCATCGCCTGCATTGCGCGCCGGCTCGCAAGATGGCCCTCACCGGTCAAGTGGATTCTTTCGTTCGATTTGGCGGCGCGCCAGGCATTGGCAACGATGCCGGTGTTTTCCAGGAAGCCGAGCAGCGTATCCCGCGGGCTTGACGTCGATGCGGGCACTAGCGGGTTTCCGCGGAGTTCGGCGCCGGGTTGCTGCGCGAAGGCGACTTCTGCTGACAAGGCGAGCATCATAGTGGCCAGCAAACTGACCCCAAGTCGAAACGGGCTTTGTTTCCGCGGCATGGTCACCCCCTCGCTTCTGGGTTCTAACCGAGACAAATGTCAGAAAAATGGGCGCAAGCAAGTGCTTTGCGCTGAATCAGGACCCTTGTGCCACGGTCCGCGTTGATTGGACGTTTTCGGAGATGCCTCGAATGCCCTCCCCAGCCACCACGCAAAGAGTTCGATAGGTGTCCAGGAAAAGCAGCCAGCCCTGCTATTTCTGTCAGTTGGCCTCTGGCCCTATACCCAGCGGTAGGACCATCACTGCTCGCGCAATGACGCCCCGCGTGCATCACGTTTTTGTCGATGATTCCTCCGAAGGCGGAACAAAGATTCCCAACCCTCTCGATCGTGCCTGCTCCCCCTTGCCGAAACTCTCGGCGATACGTCTGAGTTCGTCAGCGCTGGGCGCGCCTTCTCCGTGCGACATCGCCTCTGCATTTGTCGTTTGGGTCCAGGTCGTCTGGGTGGGCGCAAATGCGACGCCGAGGGCCTCGGCAAGGCGAATGACCTCAAGCAGGATCCGATGTCGCTCGACGAGTTCGGCGCGCTTGTCTGGAACGACCAGAAAGTACGACAGCAGAATATCCAGGCCGGCCGCTCCGAATTCGAAGATCACAACATCGAACTTGTCCTTGCGCGTGCACGGATTGGCCTGAACGATCAGTTTGATGCCTTCCAGAAACGCCTCGATCTGCTCCGGCGGTGTCGCGTCGTCGATGCTCAGTGTTGTCTTGATGCGGCGATAGCTGCGCAGGCCAAGGTTCTCGACAGTTGCCCCCGCCGCGTCCGCATTCGGAATCACCACCACCGTATCGTCCTCGGAACGCAGTCGCGTGCTGCGAAAACCGATGGCCTCGACGGTCCCCTTATGGTCACCGATAACAACGTCGTGCCCGATCCTATAGGGCCGTTCCCACATGATGACGATCGACCCGAAGATGTCCTTCAGGACTTCCTGCGCGCTCAAGGTGACGGCAAGGCCGCCGATACCGAAACCGGTGACCATCGAATAGGCCGGCAGCCCGAACTCGTGACCGGCATTCACCAGGATCGCCACAATTGCGGCGCCGGCGACAACTATGCCGACAAGGCGGATCAGCTGGCTCCGGGCAGCGGAGGGCTGGAGCTTGCGGGAATGGATGGCGAGCTCGGCAAGCTGCATCACGACCAAACCTGCCAACCAACACAGGAAAACATAGGACGCAAACGCGACCACATAGAGGACGATATCGAGAGGGTCGCCGGTCAGGTTGATGCCTTCGTCGATCAGCCACTCGATGAACAGGAGCAAAGCGAACGATGCCGTCAACGCCACGAGCCTGGCGGGATGCCAACGCCGCCGCCCGCCCAATGCGGGTTCCCCAGGAAAGCGATGGTCAAGGCGCTCAGCGAACCACAGCAGGGATCGGATCGCCAGGCCGGCCAGGACCAACGCCAACAAGGTGGCGCCCCACTGCCAAACCGCCTGCCCGAAGATGACGGCCTGCCCCCAGGACGGCATCGTCTGGTTCCATCTCAGATCGAGTCCCTCACCCGGCGTCAGGAAATACGCCCTGAAGATGCCAGGCGTTGCATTGTCTTTGTACGGCAAGTGACGCACGCGCTCGAAGAAGCGCGGCACGCGCCGGACCGTATCGGGCGCGAAAAGGAATTCGCCTTTGCGCGCGCCTTCGGCAACGAGACGGATGGTGATGTCCGTCTTGGGGATCGTCCACTCTTGGATCGGCCCTGTCCCCGCAGCAGCATCCAGGCTCCCCGACTTCTCCTGGGACGGCGTCAAACCAGTCAGTCCGGGCACGTCTTCGGGCAAAGGCAGCTCGATGCGGTCCAGCACCTCCTTCAGCATCAGGGCAGCCTCCGTTCCTCGATTCTGTTGCAATCTTGGCGGTATCTCCGAGAGATCGAGGCATCGAACTGCCCGGCGCAAAGCCAACGCCGAGTCGCCTTGCTGTTTACCGCCTGCGATCCTGTAGGCTTCATCCAATGCAGAAATGAACGCAGAAAGAGTCGCGCGAGGGCTTTCCGTGTCGGGCGGCTTCAGAGGGTTTTCGGTGGATTGCGCAACGGCGGATGGCGCAGCAAGCGCCAAGAGGATGGCAACCGCCAGAGGAATCACCTTCCCGAGTTGTGGGAAACGGCGAACCAATGCTCGACGGCTATGACAACGATGATCCACGCGTTCGAACTAAGCATGTTCAGATGGTTACCCTCAAGCGTCCCGTGCCCTCTTGGCGGCCAGCATTGACTCGCCACAATTCAAACCATTCCCGGTTTGAAAGGGGGCGGCAGCAAGTCCAGGACAACTGACCACGCAAAAGGTTCGATACGTATCCAGGAAGGGCAACTAACTATCAACGTCCGGCACTGGCTATTCCTCGTCCTCCAGGCGACGGCCAGCTTACGTGAGCTGTAGCCCCGACGTCGTGCCTGAGAGCAATGCTTTGCGCCCAATTCCGACCGTCTGTGACGCCATTGGGTAGCGGCAAACAACAAAAGGCAGAACTATGAAACTCAAGCGTGTGCAGCATGCACAAGCCGCCGCATCAAGATAAACCCAAATGAGCCAGACCCTCGGCCAAATCAGACCGCCGTCTGTCTTAGAAACCCCGGCGCCGGAGACTCCCGGATCTGCGGGTTTCGCAAATGCCGCGTGCTGACGGTAGTCATGATCGAGGATTTGCTAGGTCGCCCGGACAGAGGCTTGAGTTCAGGGCGTCCAAATTTCCTCGGCTGCCTCATTTTTCAGGGTCTCCCAAGAGTGGACTAGCATCTGAACTGACACTACGTTTTCTGGCAAAATCGATGGTTACCTTGGCAGCCCGGCTTGGCCGGACGAGAGCCGCACCGAGGACGATACCGAGCAAGCTGGGTAAGGGGATTGAGAAATTCGCAGGTCTGCCATGATTCGCTCTATCTCCGCCTGGTTTCTGGCTCTCATTTGTCTGGCTCTGACGCCCTCAGCTTTCGCGGACGCGGGATTTGTTGCGCACCCACTACAGCCGCCAGACACCAGCAGTCCGCGAGATACGCTTCAATCCTTTTTCAAGAACCTCGAAGAGGCCTACAGGATTGCCGGCGAGCCCGGCGAGACGGGGTCCGAACGCGCGCTGAACCGCGCCGTCGATTGTCTCGATCTGTCCCAGACACCGCCCGGACTTCGCAAGAGCTACGGAATCGAAGCAGCCTTGATGCTAAAGGAGGTGCTGGACCGTCTCACGTTGCCACCTCTCGACGACATACCCGGATCTGACACTGCAAGACTGCCGCAGTGGACCATTCCGGAGACGCCGATCGCGATCAGTCTCGTTACCGAGGGACCACGAGCTGGCGAGTATCTATTCGCACCCGAGACGGTGGCGCGAGCGAAGGAGTTCTATGATCGCGTCCGTGACTATCCGTACCGGCAAGGGACAACACCCGGCATTTATACCGCTTACCTGACGACACCTGGTAGGGGCTTGGAGCTCGGTTGGAGCGACTACTTGCCGGACTGGAGCAAAGGCGTGTTCGCCGAGCAGACCTATTGGCAATGGATCGCTCTGCTCGTGACAGCGCTTGTGTTGACAACGGCATTGGCGCCCGCCGTCTTGCTCGCACGCGGCCCGTCAGCCGTTCCAGAGGACACAGAAGTTCGATTATCGCGTTGGCGGCCGCGCCTTGTTGTCGCCGTCGCATTTGGAGCCGCTGCGATCGTCGCAGCCGCCTGGTTCGTCGACGAAGTGGTGAACCTGACAGGCACTCCGCTGGTGGTGGTCGTTTATTTCCTTGCGCTGCTGCGCTACGTCGCGTTCGGCTGGCTTGCGGCCTTACTGGTTACGCACGGGGCCGAACTCATCATCCGCGCGCGCGGGATCGAAGCGACCGCAGCGAGTGCCACGCTGATTCGCTTGTCCGGCTGGCTGATCGTTGGCCTCCTGATAGTCGGGATCTTGGTGGCAGCGGGTCAGGACTTCGGCTTTCCGGTTTACTCGATCGTCACAGGGTTGGGGGTCGGCGGCATCGCGATCGGGTTCGGCGCCCAATCACTGGTCCGCGACATAATCTCCGGGGTGTTTTTCCTGATCGACGACGCCTTCCGAGTTGGCGAGTACATCGACGTCGGCGCCGCCAAGGGCACCGTCGAGAAAATCTCAATCCGCAGCCTGCGCCTGCGGCACCACCGGGGTGCGCTTAACACGGTCCCCTTCGGCGAGATCAAGACCCTGACCAACTATTCCCGCGACTGGGCGATCATGAAGCTGCCGATGCGGCTGACCTATGACACCGATCCGCAGAAGGTGAAGAATATCGTCAAGCAGATCGGCCTGGAGATGGCCGAGGATCCCGATCTTGGCCCGATGCTGCTCGAGCCGCCGAAGTCGCAAGGCGTGCTGCAGATGGAGGACTCCGCCATGATCCTGCGGGTCAAGTTCATGGCCAAGCCCGGCGAGCAGTTCGTGCTGCGACGCGAACTCCTGCACCGCATCCGTGCTGCCTTTGAGCGGGAGGGCATCACCTTCGCCAGCCGCGAGGTCACCGTCCATGTGACCGGAAATGACGAAGACGAAAACACCAAGGAAGCCGCAGCAGCAGCAGCTCGCAGGGCTCTGGACGATGACGCTGCGCGGTGATCATGTCGATCAGAGCCACTTCACTGGTTAGATCGGCAACCGACTGCTAGTCTGGAAGACCGAGAGGGAGTCCGCATGGATATCGACGTGTTAGGGGGCACGCAGCCATGCGCAGACCTGTGCGTATTTGCAGTTGTTAGGTTCTTTGCAGTTGTTAGGTTCGCCACATGGGACGCTGGGCAGATATTCAGCGGCGAAGCGAGAGGGCAGGGATAATCGAATGCTGCGGCAAAGGTCTTGGCCCCAAGGGCACCGCATAGAAACGGCGTTCCTGATTGCGCTCCTGGCTGCCCTCCTGGTCGTCTCTGGCAAGACCGGCGAGGCGACGGCACAGACCGCTCAGGCAGCTACGGGAAGCCTGATCGAGCGCTACCCGGCCACCCAGAAGCTACTCCGCTTCGAGGGCCGCGTCGAGGCTTCGCAGCGGGCTGCCGTGTCGACCCGTCTCGACGGCGTGGTCGAGACGATCCACTTCAAGGGCGGCGAAGTTGTTGAGCAGGGCGACCTGCTGATCTCACTTGACCCGACGGATGTGCAGCTTGCACTCCAAGCCGCGAAAGCGGACTTGCAGCGGGCCACAGCGCGCCTGACCTTGGCCGAACAGGACAGCAGCCGCGTTGCCCAGCTCGTCAAGCGGGGCAACGCGACTCTTCAACGTCAGGAGCAGGTCGCAGCCGAGGTTGCGCTCGCAAGGGCTGAGCTTGCAACGGCGAAGGTCTCGATCAAGCGGGCCGAGACCAACCTGGAGCGCGCCTCGATCCGGGCGCCGATCGCCGGCCGGATCACCCGGCCCAGGGTCACGCTTGGCGCCTTCATAGAAGCCGAGGAAGCACCGCCCTTGGCCGAAATTCTGCAGCTCCAGCCCGTCGTCGTCGCCTACGACGTCCCCTACGCCGATCGGCTGTCGGCACTTCAACAGGGCGAACTCCTAGGAACCGAAGAGATGCTGCCGCTCGTGACCTTGCGCCTTCAGATCGCAAACGACTTCGTTCTTCCGGAGACAGCCAAGCCAAACCAGGTGGCGGCAAAGTTGAACGAAGACGGGACCGTGACGATCCGCGCGCCTTTCGACAACCCCAAGGGCCTGCTTCGCCCCGGTCTTCGGGTGCAGGTTCTCTCTGAGTTGGACGAAGACGCCACCGGGAACCTGAAGCCGGAGTAGGTGCCGCCTCGGTCGGCATGGCCCCTGTACATAGAGCCACCGAGGTGGCTGGCTGCGGGCAGCGCCGAAGAAGAGCCGGCCTATCCTTCGGTACCTCTGTTTGAATCGAGCTCGGCCTTTTTGGGCCAGCGCGAGGCATTTCCAGACTCAAGGGCGAACCCGATGAATTTAGCTCGTATGTCCGCTTTGCCGCATTCACTCGCGGTCGGTGGAGAAACTCCGCCCAGACCGGATTCAGCGAACAATCTCCACACCAGATCTTGGATGCCTGAGATCCTGGGGCCCGGGTGACGGTCAGGTCGCCGAA
This sequence comes from Kiloniellales bacterium, assembly GCA_030067055.1. The sequence goes on from JASJAL010000028.1 coordinate 11,148, forward strand.
TTCGGATAGACGTAATGCAGGCCAACATCCGAATGTTTGAGCCTTCTTCTGGCGGTCAGGTCGGCCGCGGCTGAATGGGATAGGCATATGCTGTCGCGGATCAGGAACCTTTTGGTTTTCCGTCTCGAGCGGCTGATGATGCGCGGGCCCGCCGCGCGCTTCGCATTCATTCTGGTTCTGCTCCTGTTTGTGGTCCTGGCTGCAGGTTTGTTGATCCGTGAACTGGTACCGGGCTTTGAATCGATCGATGACGCCGTCTGGTGGGCCTTCGAGCATGTCGTGGTTCCTGAGTACGTTGATGATGACGAAGGACTCATCAAGCGTACGCTCGCGACGGCGCTGATCGTACTGGGCTCGATCTTCTTTGCCGGCGCAGTCATTGCCATCCTTGTCCAGTGGATGGAGGAAACGACGGAACGGCTTGAGCTTGGGCTGACACCGGTTGCCCTCGACGCCCATATCGTTCTGCTGGGCTGGACTAGCCGCACACCGACCATGCTCCAAGAAGTCATGGTTTCGCAGGGACGGGTAGAGCGCTTCGTGCGTCAACGCGGCGCCCGTCGGCTCCATGTGGCGCTCTTGGTCGAGCGTGCGGATGCGACCCTCATGCAAGAGATCAAGGACGGGCTCGGCGAACACTGGGACGGGCGGCAGATTATCCTGCGCAGCGGCTCCTCTCTCAGTTTGGACGACCTTAAGCGGGTAGATTTCAGCCACGCCGCTGCAATCGTGGTGCCGGCTGCCGACACCACCGCCGGCAGTGCTATGGATGCCGACACCCATACCGTGAAGACCTTGTTGACTTTGAGCAAGGCGCTGGAGGAGGAGCTCACTGAAGAACTTCCTCTTGTGGTGGCGGAACTCCAGGATCCGCGCTACGCCAAGACGCTCCGCGCCGTCTACGGGGGACCCATGGAGATCGTTGCGGGTGACGAGATCGTCGCCCGGCTTATGGTCCAGACCGTACGCTACCCGGGGCTTTCTCACGTCTACGCCGAGTTCCTGTCCGATCTCCGTGGCAGCCAGATCTATGTGCGGGAGGAGCCCGAGCTTACGGGCCTCTCGGCACAGCAGCTAACCTATGCCTATCCCGAGGCGGTGGTGCTTGGCTTCGTGCGCCCTGAAGGAGAGGGTTTCCGAGCGCTACTCAATCCGCCTGACGACCTGCGGTTGGAGCCAGGCGACCGAATCGCGGTCCTGGGATCGCGCTACAAGGACGCAGTTCCGCCGGAAGCAAACGCGGCGCCGATCGATGTGCCGAAGAAACCAACACCTGAGGCAAAGATGCCCGCCAAGCGCCGGGTGCTGGTACTCGGCTGGAACCGCCGGGTCATGCTCATGCTGAGTGAATTCGCCTCCTATCCGAATGAGAATTTCGCGATAGACATCGTGTCCGAGGTCTCAGCAACCAAACGTCAAAAACGCTTGGCCGCCGAAGGTCCCCTCCCGGAGCAACTCGAGATTAGACAGCTTGAGTTCGACTATACCGTAGCCGCTTACCTCGATGACATTGACCTGGCCAGCTACGACAACGTCGTTATGCTGGCGAGCGAGCGACTCAAGGCCGGCGCCCAATCCGACGCGCGCACAATCCTGGGCTATCTGTTGCTCCACGAGTTGATGAAGAGCGGTGCGCAAGCCCCCCCAGTGCTGGTTGAGCTCACCGATGTTGACAACACCTCTCTGTTCGAGAACTGGCGCGGTGAGATCATCGTCAGTCCGGTAATCGCCAGCCATATGCTGACCCGTGTCATTTTGCGTCGCGAGCTGCGCGCCGTGTTCGATGAGCTCTTTGGCCCAAGCGGCTGCGAGATTGAGTTCCACCGGGTCGTCGACTACGGCCTGGCGCCGGTATCCGTTAGGAGTTCCGGCCACGGTTCCACCGATGTCGACTATACCTTCGCCGACCTGCAGCGGGCCGCCGACGCCCGGGGGCAGATCGCCGTCGGCATTCGGCGGGCCGGGCAAGAGCGGGCGCCGGAGGGCGGGGTCGAACTCAACCCCGGACGCGACCAGCCCCTGGGGCTCGACGAACACGATGACCTGATCGTGATAACGACCCGAGGGTGAACGCGCCGGCCGAAGGCAGCATTCCCCAACTACTTCGTCAGCTCAGGTCATTCTTCTGACTAAACCGATCACGCTCTAGTTCTTCGCAAACCTTGTTTTTTCCGGAATCATCCACACGCTGGCCAGGACGGAGACGTGGGACCTTACCTGACGGAGGTGCGGCGGTGCTGGCGCTGATCGTGCTGATCTGGGTCTTACTCAGCCTGACACTGGAATATGAGATTTCGGGCCGCTGGCTCTGGCGGCGCGGAGAGGAAAAAGACTAAGGCATCCCGCCGGAGGTTGTTTTGATCGTTGACGATCGCCTAGGGGAAGTTGTGTGTTCTTGGGCGAGCTATCCCTCTTCTGTCGCGAGTCTCCCGTTGTGGATCTCCTCCATGAACGCGCTGTAGTCCCGTTCGTTCTGATCGGCGTAAGACTTGGCGAATTCTACCAAGCTGTCATCGAAGGTGTCCTTCGAACCGAGGTAGCCGGCGATGGATACCGGGTCGCCCGTGCGCGCGTGGCCCTGTGCCAGCGTCCAGCCGCACAAGCGCGCTAAATAGCGCAGATCGCGGGCGGTGAGGTCCTCGACATCCGCCGAGCCCTTCCAGTCCCTCAGTTGCCGCCAGTAGTAATGGTTTTCATCTGCCTGACCGACGGTCCAGCCGAGAAAGATGTCGTTGACTGTCTGCAGGAGGCGCTGACCCTCGACCACACGCTGGCCGTGGTTCTTGTATCGGGTGCGGGGCAGGTGCTTCTCCAAGACAGATCGCGTGGCCTGCTTGATCTGCAGCAGCATTGGGTCGTTTCGATCCCGGCCTTCCAACAGCATGACCAAGCACTGGGTCCCGACGCTGCCCACCCCGACGACCTTCAAGGCGACGTCTACCGGACGAAAGCGCGACAGAGCATGTTTGCAATCGTCTGGAACCGACTCTTTGTAGGCAGCGAAAGCGCTGCGGACCAGCGCCGTCAAGTTGCGCCCTTTCAGTTCCAATTCATCGCGCAATTCCCGCATGGGGATCAGACCGGGCGGCTCGCTCTTGATACGGTAATCGCCGTTGACTTCTTCGGTGAGCTTGTCCAGCGCCTGCCGGCTGTCTCTCGTCACCGCCTTCTTCATGATCTTTTCCGCGGCACCCTCACGTCCTTCTTTGTCCGCGACTTTCCGGTATCGGTCTGTGTCGACCAAGGCATACCATACGTCCATGGTGCGCATTTCGGCGAACTCCGCCATCGCCTTGCGATAGTTCCGCACCACCCTCTCGGTGACGTCGCGGCGATCATGCTTGTCGAGACCATTATGGCGCGCGGCAATCATGAAGCTCGTCGCCAGGCGCTTGATATCCCACTCCCAGGGACCCGGCAGGGTTTCGTCGAAATCATTGATGTCGAAGACAAGCCTGCGCTCGGGTGAGGCATAGAGCCCGAAATTGGCCACGTGCGCGTCGCCGCAGGCCTGAACCGTAAGCCCCGTGACCGGCGTGGTGGCGAGATCGGCAGCCATGATCGTGGCGCTGCCGCGGAAAAACGCGAAGGGCGAGGCGCTCATGCGCCAACGTCGCACCGGCACAAGAAATTCCAACCTGTCCTTGTTCTGCTCTTCCAGCAGTTCCACCGGGTCAGGTCGATCGTCTGCCGG
>JASJAL010000237.1 GCA_030067055.1 Kiloniellales bacterium
GGTCCTGGCCGACGGTGGGGGCCGAAAGGGCGGGTGGAACCGCCGCCGCAAGCCAAGGCATCGTCCGCCGATCGTCAAGGCGTGGTGTCGCCGGTACGAGGGTTGTTGCCTCAGTGCTGCGGCGCAGGTGACCGGGGAGAGATCCTCGGGCAGCCCGTGGGACGCCCCTAACAAGGGACCCGCAGACGGTGAGTTCTATTCCTGGCCCAAAAGGTCGGGAGGAACCGCTGGGGCTCGTCGTCGTAGGTTACGTAAGCAGCTCAAAGCGAGCAGCGGGCTCTAGACCCGAAGGGAAGGTGCGATTCCTTCGCTTGCCACCTTGATAAGGTGGAAATGCAAAAGCCCCCAGCGGTGCGGGCACGGAAAGATGCCTAATCCCGGCCGTCTTCGGACGAAGCCGGGGGCCAGGAGGCCGCAAGCCGATTGGCCTTGCTGTAGGACTGGGCGAACTGGGTCGGCCAACCCAAACCGTTCGGAAAGCAGCGAGATGGCTCGCACGACGGGTGAGACGCCGCACCCCAAAAAAGGCGGCATTGGGCTGATACCCGGGGAAACCCGGGTGGATGAAGGGCTAACCGGAGGCGCCACCTTCGGGTACGGTCCAGAAGGCAGCCCGCGGATTCCCGTAGTCTCAGGGGTTCTCGACTCCTCCCGCAGGCAGACGCTTCAGTCGAAGCGCTTGACCAAGGGGCTGTCCGTGGCCGGCCAGACTCCCTTGTCCACGGCCTTGCTGCCCTCGAAGACGATGTAGCCGTAACGGCGATAATGCGGTAGCGGCCGCAGCAGCAGGGCCAGGCTCTCGGCGTCCTTGGCCGATACCATCAATGCGGTGACCCCGTCCGTCCGGCGATGGGTCCAGGCGCGGGCGCTGCCCCGGCCGTCGAGGGTCTCGGGCATGGCCGGCACTCGATGCTCCGCAAGCGCCTTCGGCAGCGCGGAGTCCAGGCCGACGATCAGCAGTGGTCCGCTGGCCGGCGCGGCCGGCTCGACGCCGGCAGCGGTCGCCGCCACGCCCCGGACCAGCCGGCCTGCCAGGTCCTCGGCGGCCTGGCGGGCGACGGCGTCCGTGCCGGTGGCCAGAACCACCCGGGCCTCGGGGTTCAGGGTGACGTCGCGCAGGATCGGCGTCGCCTCGCCCGGCGCCAGGCGGCGAAACAGCTCGTAGTCGGGGTCGATGCTCAAGGCTTTCGGCGGCGCCTCCAGAAGCTCGCTGACCTCGGCCTTCGCGCCCTCCAGGTCGACCCGCAGGGTTCGGCTTCCGGCCTCGGTCTCGATCCGGACCGGCACCGCGAGCCGGAAGGGGGAGCCCTTCTGCGACAGCGTGAAGCTCAGCCGATGGCCCCCGGTCTCCTCGGTCGACGCGACCTCTCCCAGCTGCAGCTCCGGCGCCCCGGGCCGGGTCAGCCATTGCTCGAAGAACCAGGCGAGCCCGCGGTCGGCGGCGTTTTCGAAGGCGGTCTGGAGATCGGCCCAGCTGCCGCGGCGGAACTTCCGGGCCTGCCAGAAGCCCTTGATGCCCTCGGCGAAGACCTCCGGCGTCAGCTCCTGCTCCAGCATGTGGAAGAAGAAGGCGGTCTTGTTGTAGCCGATGACCTGCTGGGCATCGTGGGTCTTGGAGACGAAGCTGGTGACCGGGCGGTCCTGCCCGCTCGGCAGGGCGGCGTAGTCGCGCAGCCAGCCGAGCCGCATCTCGCGCGCCGCCGCCGGTCCGCTCTCGGCGGTCAGGGCGTAGTCCGCCATGAAGGTGGTCAGGCCCTCGGCCCAGTTGCCGCCGGCATAGTCGATCTCGACCGCGTTGCCCCACCAGTTGTGCGCGACCTCGTGGGCCAGGGAGCGGCCCTGCATGAAGGGCAGGTGCAGGATCCTTTCGGAGACGTAGGTCAGGCCCGGGAAGCCGAGGCCGACCGGCAACGGCCCGGCGACGATGTGAAAAGCGTCGTAGGGATAAGCGCCGATGCGCTCTTCGAAGGTGTCCAGATAGCGCGCGGTGCTGTCCAGGTAGCGGGGCGCCAGCGTCTCGGCCGCGGCTGGGAAGTAGGTCCGAAGCAGGGTCTTTCCATGGCGCCGTTCCGTGACCTGGAAACGGCCGGCGAAGATCGCCGGCGCCGTGACGCCCGGCTGGCCGGCCACGGTTACACTGTGGCGGCCCTTCTCGCTCTTTTCCTCGACCAGGCGGCCGGTCGCGATCGCCCGGAAAGGCTCCGGCATCGAGACCGCCAGGCGATAGTCCGTGCGCTCGTCCTCGGTCTCGGGCATCCAACCCAGGCGTTCGGGTAGGAAGGCGCCGCGCGAATCCAGGAAGGCGCCGCCGCTGTCGTCGACCAAGGGTCCCCGATAGCGGATCAGGATCTCGCTTGTCTTGTCGTCGGCAAGTCGGACGATCAGCGGCCGTTCCTCCCCCTCGAACTGTTCCGCCTCGCCGTCGACCGTCAGTTCCTCGATCTTCAGCGAAGGATAGAGGTACAGCGCCAGCTCGCTGCGGCCGGTGACGGTGATGCGGTCGCTGCCCTGCAGGAGGCCGCGCTCCGGATCGAGGTCGATCTGGACGTCGTGCCGGACCGTCGATTCAAGGTAGTGCGAGTCGGCCCAGGCCGGCGCGGCCAGCACCAGGGCGAGGGCGAAGGTCAGGCGGGGGATCATTCGAATGCCGTCGGGAACCTGGCGACGACGTCGATGGTCTGCTCGCCGCGCTGGACGCGCAGCGGCAGCCAGGTCCCGGGCGCCTGGCGCTGCACGATCTCGATCAGCTGACCATGCCGCTCGAGCTCCTGGCCGGCGGCCTCGCGGACCAGGTCGCCGGCCTGCAGCTCGGCGGCCGCGGCGACGCTGCCCTCGGCGACGTCGCGGATCAGCACGCCGTCCTCGGCGGTCTCGATGATCACGCCCAGGCGCGGTCGTGGCCCCCGGCCGCCGTCCTGGCGGTCGATCACGAAGACCGCGTCGGCCAGGCCGGGATCCGGGTCCTCGCAGGCAGCTTCGGGCGTCACCGGCAGCAGGACGGCGACGTCCTCGATGCCGAGGTCGGCCAGCTGGTGCGGGATGCCATAGCCGTTCTGCAAGTGACCGCTGCCGACGATGCCGACGACCTGCGGTGCGCCCGTGCGCGCCCGCGCGTCGGCCAAGGCTTCGGCCATGGCCCGGTCCCAGGTCAGCTGCGCCTCCACGAAGCGGTCGAAGGCCGGCAGCGCCATCACCTCCTCGAGGGTCAACTCCTCGCTTTCGCTGCCGTGCTCGCCGTCCTTCGGCTTGGACGGTATGTGCTGCTGGTAGACCTTGCCAAGGCTGAGGCGATAGGCCTTGCTCGCGGGCTGCGGATCGCCGAGGCCTTCGCGCTCGTCCGCTGGAACCGCCGCCCAGCCTTCCTGTCCCACCCGGGAGACCAGCTTGCGCTCGACGTTGAGCGCGACCATCGGCAGCCGGTATAGCCGGGCAAAATCGAAAAGCGGCAGATAGAGCTCCGGCTCCATTCCCCAGACCTCGGACCAGCGAACCTCTTCGAGGAAGGTGTCACGGCTCCAGTCGCCCTCGACCCAGGTTTCCAGAGCCGGCTGGACGCTGCGCGGGAAGGCTTCGAAGCCGACGACGAGGTTGTCCGCCTTGGCGAGAAGGCCGGCCAGGACTGAAAGCTGCCAGCGGTGGTGGTCCGCCTGATCGTGGGCTTCGCCCAGCAGGACGATCTCGGCCTTCGCTGCGGCGGCGACGACGTCCTGGTGAGAGAGCTGCCGGCCGTTTGCCGGATCCATCCAGGTCCCTGCGGCCGGACAGGCGCGCGGAGGCGGATCCCGCTGCTCCGCCGGCGCGGGCTGCGGCGTCACCGCTATGGCGACCAGCAGTCCCGCGGCCGCCAGCCATCCGGTAGGGCCCGATAGAAGGTGGTTTGTACTTGGCATCTCGATCGACTTTTGGTTCTCGAAAGGGTACGGCGGCTTGGCTCTCCGGGATCACAGGCCGAGGCCCGGCGCATCGCGCCCGGCCGCCTGTGGCGGTGCCTCGCTAGATCTCGGCCGGGTCGATTTCTCCGTGTTTGATCCTGCGCCGGTTCCAGGTGTAGGCGACCTGGACCCGGCCGTCCCGGTCCAGGATGACGGCCGGATAGGAAAACTCGCCGGGTTCGTCCTCCAGCACCAGCACATCGTCCCAGTCCCGCCCGTCGCGCGAAACCGCGATGTTGAGCGGGCTGCGCTCGCGGGTGCTGCGGTTGTAGACCAGCAGCGCCCGGCCGTCTCGTAACATTACTGCGTCGATGCCGCTGTCCGGATTGGGCAGGTTCGTGGCCGCCATCGAGCTCCAGGTCCGGCCGTTGTCCTCCGACCGGCATTCGGTGACGACGCCCTGGCGGGAACGGTTCAGGATCTGCAGGCGGCCGCCGCCGAAATCCAGGATCGCCGGTTGGATGGCCTTGAATTCCTCGCGGGTGTTGAGGGGCCCGATAATGTCCCAGGTCGCGCCCCGATCGCTGGAACGCTCGAGATGGACGCGCCAGCCATCGTGCTCGCTGCTCGAGGGGCTGAGCCAGCTGCCGTCGGTCAACTCGACCGGCTTGTTCTTGATCGGCCCGAGAATGCCTTCGGGCAGGCGCTGGGGTTTCGACCAGGTCGCGCCGAAGTCCTCCGAGGTCATGACTTCGCCCCACCAGCGGCTGGGGCTGCGGCCGACCTTGAAGTACAGCAGCAGCGGACCCTCGGCGGGCTGGAACAGGACGGGGTTCCAGCAGGGATAGCGGCGCCACCGGGCAAAGGAGCCCTCCTGAACGCCATTGGCGACCTCGACCGGCGGCGACCAGTCGCCGGCCTGCTGCCGGGCGACCCAGATCCCGACGTCGCGGTGTTTTTCCCGGGTTCCGGCGAACCAGGCCGCCACCAGGCCTCGGTCGGTGGCCGCGAGACTCACGGCGTGAGCCGAGGGAAAGGGTGCACTCTCGTAGATGAAGCCGGACTTCATCGGGCGCCGACCGCCGCCGCCACCGGTGAGGGCAGCTGCGCCGCGCCAAGGCAGGTTTCGCCGTCGTGCAGGGCGATCACCGGATTGGCGTAGTGGTTCGGGGTCAGGACGGCCTCGACCAGGCGGATCGGCAGGGCCTCGGCGATGGCCTTGGCGACCGCGTCACCCAGCCGGGGATCGACTTCCACCTCCGGGCCGCCGTCTACGTTGATTCTCGGTTGCCGGACCGCCGCCTCGAGCGACAGTCCGCCGTCGATCAGGAAAGAGGCGACCTGGAACACCGCCGGCAGGATGCGCCGGCCGCCGGAACCGCCCAGGGCGAACCAGGGCCGATCCTCCCGGGTCGCGACCAAGGGACACATGTTGCACAGCGGCCGCTTGCCGGGCGCGATGGAGTTGGGACGCCCCGGCCGTGGATCGAACCACATGATCCCATTGTTGAGCAGCACGCCCGTACCGGGCGACACGACCTTGGCGCCGAAGGGCGAGAGCAGGGTGTTGGTCAGAGAGACCAGGTTGCCCTCGGCGTCGGCGACCGAGAGGTGAGTCGTGCAGCCCTGGCCGGCCTGGTCGCCGTCGTGGCCGATCTCCGCGAGGCGGCGCCGATAGGCCTCGGTCAGTGCCCGGGCGTAGGCGGCGAAGGCCTCGGGCCCGGGCGTGCCCTCGGCGATCGGACCCAGTGCGTCCAGGGCTTCGGCGAAGCTCGGTCCTGCGGTCAGGCCCGGCGGGAGGTGGATTACCGCATTGCCCCGGGTCACCGTCAGGGGCTCGACGACCCGGGCCTCGTAGCTCGCCAGGTCCTCGGCCGAGAGGGCACCGCCCAAGGCGGCGACGTCGGAAACCAGGGCCTCGGCGATGGCGCCGCGGTAGAAATCTTCGGGGCCGGCCTCCGCCAGGCGATGCAGGGTCGCCGGCAGCTGGCCGAGGTCGAGCTTCAGCTTGCCGATCTCGGTCGCGACCGGCGGCAGGCCGTCGGGCAGGTAGACCGCCGCGGCCGCCTCGTTCTCCCGCAGGGCGGCAGCGTCGCGGGCGACCAGCAGGGTCGTCCACCAGTCGACGACATGGCCCTGTTCGGCAAGCGCGATTGCAGGGGCCAAAACCTCGGACCAGGGCAGATTGCCGAAGCGGCTTAGGGCGAGGCCGAGGCCGGCGACGCTGCCCGGCACGCCAATCGACAGGGGGCCGCGCACGTTGCGCTCGCCCTCCACGCCCGGCCAGCCGAAAAGATCGTGGTCGGCCGCGGCCTCGCTGCTGAGGGGATAGGCCGACGGGTCCAGGCCCCCGGGCGCGACAGTGCCGAAATCGACTACCCGGACGGACCGCGCGGCGGCGCTGTAGACGACCATGTAGCCGCAGCCGCCCAGACCGCTCATCCACGGCTCGGCGACGGCCAAGGCGCAGGCCGTGGCCACGGCGGCGTCAACGGCATTGCCGCCGGCTTCCAGGACCTCTGCGCCGACCTGCGCCGCTCGCCAGTTCTGCGCCGCAACGACGCCCCTGGGCGAGCAGGCGATGGGCTTGGAAACCTGCCAGTTCTCAATCGGCATGGCGGTCCTCCGCTCCTCCGAGACCCCCTGCTTAACCGTTATTTATCCAAGGCTTACTAAAAGTCGAACGGTAAGACCAAGGCAAATCGGGACCCATCAGCATGACCACGAATGGCGAAAACGTCGAGGCTGCGGGCAACGGCAGCATCCTCGAGACGGAGCAGGTCACCGAGAAGCTCGATGTCGGGCGCTGCATGCTTTGGGCCCGCGAGCGCTGCAACAAGGGCCTGACCAACCAGATCGCCGAGATTTTCAGCCTGTCGCGCGGCCATGGCAAGCTGTCACCGGAGGAGTACTACTACTTCGGCCTCTGCGACGACAGCCGCTTCTCGACCGAGGAGAAGCGCCGCTTCATCGGCCGCAAGGGCACCGACAAGCTCTACGACAAGCACCTTTCGCCATATTTCCACGGTATCGCCCACGACAAGCTGCTGGCGTCTGGCGTCCTGGAAGGCTTTGGGATCGCCGTCCCGAAGACGCTCGCCGTCTTCCACTCGTTCCGAAGCTACGGAGATGTGCCGGTTTTCAGGACCGGCGATGCCCTGGCCGCGCATCTGCGCCAGGACATGACCTATCCCTTCTTCTCGAAACCCATCGGCGGCTTCGGGAGCCTCGGGACCACCGCGGTCGAAGGCCTCGACCGGGAAAGCGACCGCCTGACCTTCGGCGACGGACGCGAGGTCCCGATGGTGGACTACCTGCGTGAGCTCGAGGGCTTCGAGAGCGGTGCCGTGCTGCAGGAAGTCCTGCAATCGCACCCTCAGATCGCCGAGGCAACGGGGGGACGGGTCTCGACGATTCGCCTGATCGTGCTGGTGCACGACGACGGACCCGAGGTCTATCGGGCGATTTGGAAGGTCATTGCCGGCAAGAACATGGCCGACAACTTCTGGCGCAGCGGCAATCTCCTGGGCGCCGTCGATCCGGAAAGCGGGCGGGTCTATCGCGTGATCCGCGGGGTCGGGCCGGAGCAGGAAGAGATCGAAACCCACCCGGATACCGGCGCCCCGGTGAAGGACATCGTCCTGCCCGACTGGCCGCGCCTGATCGAGACCGGCAAGCTGGCCGCCTCGATCTTTCCGGAGCTGCGGATCATCGCCCTGGACATCGCGATCTGCCCGCAAGGACCGGTCGTCGTCGAAGTCAACATCGGCGGCGCCTTGAACCTGCCGCAGCTGGCCACTGGAACGGGGATGCTGGAGCCCAGGTTCGTCGATTTTCTCGAGGAGGTCGGCAGGCCGCGCGCGATCTACGGCTGCTAAATCCGGCGCTCGGGCCGGCCGGGATCAATCCGAAGCGCGGGATTCAGGAGCGGCCGGAGCAGCTGGTCTGGCCTGCTGCCAGCACGGCTTCCAAAAGGATGTCCAGGTCGGCCAGGCGGGTCCGGTGATTGGTCAGGTTGACCCGGATCGCCAGGCGGCCCTTCAGCCTCGTCGTAGAGGGCGCAGCGATGCCGCGCTCCTGGAGCTCGACAACGATCCCGGCGTTGAGGTCGTCCAGGGCCCGCTCGGCTAAACCCGAAGCCAGAAAGCGAAAGCAGACGATGTTCAGCGTCGCCGGCGCCAGCAGCTCGAGCTTGGGATGGGCTTCCACCTGCTCCGCCAGGTAGCGGGCCTGGGCGCAGTTCCGTGTCACCACTTCGCCGAGGCGGCGCAGGCCGTGCTCCTTCATCGTGAACCAGACTTTCAGCGCCCGGAAGCCGCGCGAGAGCTCGATTCCGAGGTCGCAGAACCAGGGCTCGCCGCCGGCCAGTCCACGATCCGCCGCGGCCAGATAGGCTTGACGGCCGGAAAAAGCGGCCTGCTGCAGGGCGGCGTCCCGGATCAGGATGCAGCCGGCGTCATAGGGCACCTGCATCCACTTGTGGAAGTCGAAGGCCAGCGAGTCGGCTTCTTCGAGCCCGGCAAGACGCCCCTTGAGCTTCGGTGACAGAACGGCGAGGGCCCCGAAGGCGCCGTCGACGTGCAGCCAGAGGCCGTGCTCCCGGCAGAGCTTCGAGATACCGGCGAGATCGTCGATCGCGCCGCAGTTCACGCTGCCCGCGGTTGCAACGACGCAGAAGGGCTGCCGGCCGGCTTCGATGTCCTCGCGCACCGCCTGTCGAAGGGCCATGACATCCATGCGGTAGCTGCTGTCGGTCGGAATTCGGCGCAGGGCGGCACTGCCGAGGCCGAGCAGCTCCATGGCCTTGGCGACCGAGCCATGAGCTTCTGCCGAGGTGTAGGCGGTCAACCGGTCTGCGGTTGCCGCGACACCGTCACGGCGGAGGTCGCCGTTGGCCTTGTGGTCGCGGGCGACCGCGAGGCCGATCAGGCTGGCAAGCGAGGTCCCGCTGACCAGAAGGCCGCCGGCGGTTTTCGGGAAGCCGAAGATCTGCCGGCACCACTCGATCACCTGACGCTCGATGTAGACCGGCATATGGTCGCGGCCACCCAGGTTCGCGTTCAGCGCCGCCGCCATGGTCTCCGCCAGAACGCCGCCCGGAGTGCCGGCGCCATGGACCCAGCCGAAGAAGCGGGGGTGCGTGTTGCCGGTGCCGTAGGGCAGGACCCAGCCCAGCAGGTCCTCCGCGGCGCGCTCGGCGCCTTGGGCCTCCAGCGGCAAAGCCTCGGCAATCGACCGCTTGATTTCCTCCGGCGGGGCTTGCCAGACCGGGCGCTCGGCGACCCCCTCCAGGTGATCCATGGCGCGGTCGAGCATGTCGTGGCAGAGCCGGCGGAAGGCCGGCCAGTCTTCGGGGTCGAGGGAGCCCTCGCCCTCGCTCTGGCCTTTCGGCACGACGAGCCTGGAGTGCCTCATCTTTCTTTCCTGACGGACGCCTTGCAGGGGCTCATGCCGGTCAGTAGACGATGCCGGGCTTAAGGAAGCCTTAGGGAAGAGTTTCCCTTCCCGGTGAAGGGCGTCCCGGGGCCGTCCCGCTGCGACATTGACCCACGTCAAGGCAAGGGTCCCACCACGCCACTAGCCTGGTGGCGAGGCTCGGGTAGCACCCCTGCGCTGCCCTCGGGCCTTCGGTTTGCCGGGCATGGGATGCTGGGACGCCATGGATGAGGACCCCGCTTCGACCGCCCCCGAGACCCTTCCCCGGTCTTCATCGGCGAAGGCTCGAAGGCGGCGCTCCGGCAAGAGCGGTGAGCGCAGAGCCTTGTCCAAGGTGCCGGCCGGGAAGGGGGTATGCCCGGCCGAGTCCGCGCAGCCCTGTCCGGCAGCCGTTTCATTTCGCGATGGTCCGGAGTCGACCCCCGACTTCGAGCCGCATGAGCACAAGTACGACAGCCTCGACCGGGCCCTGGCTGCCAATCTCGCCCGGCTGACTGCTGGCGTCTCGCCTAGTGTCCTCTGGCTCGCCTACCTGGACTGGCTGATCCATATCGGTCTCTCGCCGAGCAAGGGGGCGCAGCTGTCCGAAAAGGCGGTGCGCAAGAGCCTGCGCCTGGCCCTGCACGCCCAGCAGGCCCTGGCCGATCGAGAGACGCCGCCCTGCATCGAGCCGCTGCCGCAGGACAAACGATTCAGCGGCGAGGCTTGGCGGCAATGGCCGTACAACATGCTCTACCAGAGCTTTCTGCTGACCCAGCAGTGGTGGCATGTCGCGACCAGCGATCTGCGCGGCATGGACCGGCACAATGAGCGCATCGTGAACTTCGTCACCCGGCAGCTCCTCGATATGGTCTCGCCATCGAACCTGCCCTGGCTCAATCCCGAAGTTCGGGAGACCACCTTGCGCGAAGGCGGCGCCAACTTGCTACGCGGCGCGGAGAACTTCGTCGAGGACTGGGAGCGTTCCGTGGCCGGCAAGCGGCCGGCCGGGGCCGAGCGCTATCTGGTCGGGCGCGATGTGGCGGTGACCCCGGGCAAGGTCGTCCTGCGCAACCGTCTGATCGAGCTGATCCAGTATGCGCCAGCAAGCGAAACCGTGCATGCCGAACCGGTGCTGATCGTGCCGGCCTGGATCATGAAGTACTACATTCTCGACCTCTCACCCCACAATTCGCTGGTCAGGTATCTGGTCGAGCGCGGCCACACGGTCTTCATGATCTCCTGGCGCAACCCGACCTCCGAGGACCGGGACCTCAGGCTCGACGACTATCGGCGCCTTGGCGTCCTCGCGGCCTTGGACGCTATCGACGCCGTGGTTCCCGAGCGCGCGGTGCACGGCGTGGGCTATTGCCTGGGCGGCACCCTGCTGGCGATGACGGCGGCGGCCCTGGCGCGCGACAGCGAGTCGCGCTTTGCCAGCCTTTCGCTCCTGGCGACGCAGATCGACTTCCGCCACAGCGGCGAGTTGATGCTCTTCATCAACGACAGCCAGGTCGACTACCTGGAGAGCCTGATGTGGGACCAGGGCTACCTGGACACCCACCAGATGGCGGGGGCCTTCCAGCAGCTGCGCTCCAATGACCTGGTTTGGTCGCGCCTGGTGCAGGACTACCTTCTCGGCAAACGCCGCGGGATGTCGGACCTGATGGCCTGGAACACCGACCTTACGCGCATGCCCTATGCCATGCATTCGGAATACTTGCGCCGCTTCTTCCTGAACAACGACTTGGCGGGCGGCCGATACGAAGTCGACGGGCGCCCGGTCGCAATCAGCGACATACGAGCGCCGATCTTCGCCGTCGGAACGACCAAAGACCACGTCGCACCCTGGCGCTCGGTCTACAAGATCCATCTTCAGGCCGATTCCGAGACCACCTTCCTGCTGACCACCGGCGGTCACAATGCCGGCGTGGTCAGCGAGCCGGACCATCGCAACCGCTCCTACCAGGTGGCGACCAAGAAGGAGACGGACTACTACGTCGACCCCGAAACCTGGCGCGCCCGGACGCCGCGCAAGGACGGCAGCTGGTGGCCAGAATGGCAGGACTGGCTGGCGGCGCACTCGAGCGGGCAGGTCCCGGCCCCCGCCCTGGGTGCCGCCGAGGCCGGCTATCCGCCGCTGCAGGATGCGCCCGGCAGCTATGTGCTGCAGCCGTGATTTGAGTATTTGATCCACCTCGAGTGATGAGCCGATGACGCCACCCGCAGAAGCCCAAGACCGTCTAGTGCGCGAAGCGGTCGGTGTGTTCCAGGACGCCGACGCCTTGGAAGCGGCGATCGATAGCCTGATGAGCCAGGGCTTCGACCGGGCCGAGATCAGCCTCCTGGCCGGCGAGAGTGCGGTCGAGGCCAAGCTTGGAGCCCACTACCGGCGGGTCCAGGACCTGGAAGACGATCCGGCGGCGCCGCGGCGGGCCTTCGTCTCGACCGAGGCCGTCGGCGACGCCCAGGGCGCCTTGATCGGCGGCCTGATCTACCTGGGCGGCGCGGCCGCAGCAGGGGCTTTGGTCGCGACCGGTGGCTCGTTGATCGGTGCGGCGGTCGCGGCCGCCCTCGGCGGCGGTACCGGCGGCCTGCTCGGCTCGGTCCTGGCCGGCCTCGTCGGCGACCGGCATGC
>JASJAL010000238.1 GCA_030067055.1 Kiloniellales bacterium
CAGCGTCGGCCCGCGCAACGGCGTGCGCTGCGGCTCGATCGAGAAGAAGATGGGCATCAAGGCCTCCTCGACCTGCGTGATGAACTTCGACGACGCCCAGGGCTGGCTGATCGGCGAGCCGCACAAGGGCATGCGCTACATGTTCACCATGATGAACGTCGCGCGCCTGGCGGTCGGCATCCAGGGCCTGGGCCTGGCCGAGACCGCCTACCAGTCCGCGGTCGCCTACGCCAAGGACCGGCGCCAGGGCCGCGCGCTCAAGGGCGCGGCGGAGCCCGAGGCCGCGGCCGATCCGATCATCGTCCACCCCGACGTGCGCAAGAACCTGATGAAGATGCGCGCCATCGTCGAGGGCAGCCGGGCGCTCGCGCTCTGGGTCGGCACCGCGGTCGACCAGTCGGAAAAGCATCCCGACCCCGAGGCCCGGCAGGCGGCCGACGACCTGGTCGCCCTGATGACGCCGATCGTGAAGGCCTATCTGACCGACGCCGGCTTCGAGCTGAGCAACACCGGCCAGCAGGTCTTCGGCGGCCACGGCTACATCCACGAATGGGGCATGGAGCAGCTGGTCCGCGACGCCCGGATCGCGCAGATCTACGAGGGCACCAATGGCATCCAGGCGCTCGACCTGGTCGGCCGCAAGTTGGGCCAGGGCATGGGCCGCCTGCTGCGGCAGTTCTTCCACCCGGTCCAGGCCTTCATCGAGGAACATCAGACCAACCCGGAGATGGCCGAGTTCGTGCTGCCGCTGGCCAAGTCCTTCGCCAAGCTGCAGCAGGCCACCGCCTGGATCGCTCAGCAGGGCCTAGCCGATCCCGAGGAGGCGGGTGCGGCCTCGACCGACTATCTGAAGCTCTTCGCGCTCACCGCCCTGGCCTACCTCTGGGCCCGCATGGTCGTGGTCAGCAAGCCCCAGAGCAACGGCGCCGCCAATGGGGCCGCCAACGGCAAGGCCGGCTTCCACGACGCCAAGCTGGCCACCGCGCGCTTCTACATGGCCCGGGTGCTGCCGGAGTCCTCGGCCCTCTTCACCGCCATCATGGCCGGCAAGAAGCCCCTGATGGCCCTGGACGCCGAGGCCTTCTGAGGGCCGCTGCGCCGAAATCGCCTGGAAGCATCTGGCTGTGAGGCGACGGGTCGCTTAGGCTGCCCGGGGCAATACTTGGCCAGGCAAGAGGTGCGAGCGGTCCATGCGGGCTTCGGTTGGGTCACGGTCTCGGAAAGCCGGTCGGGTACTCCGCCTCGCGCTTCTGGGCCTCGTAGCCTGCGCCCTGGCGCCGGCCCGAGCCGACGACCTCGACGTCATCCAGTACAATGTGCAGTTCGTCGCGCCCTGGGACTTCAGCCGGGCCTCGCCGAAGCACTATCCCAACACCGAGGAACGGGCGCGGGAGATCGGCCGGGCCCTGGCCTGCTACGACATCGTCGCCCTGAACGAGACCATCAACGACCGGCGGCGGCGGCAGATCCTGGCGGCCATGGAGGCGGCGGCGCCGGCCTGCGGCAAGCCCTCGCGTTTCGCCGGCGGCCACAGCTTCCAGCTCTTGGCCGGGCCCGGCCTGCCGCCCGCGGCGCGGGGCTGGCCGAGCCTTGCCGCCCTGGCCGCCTTCGCGACCTCGGACACGCCGATGGCGGTGACCGACGACGAGGTCGCGCTCGTCACCCGTTTGCCGATCGTCGCCAGCGGCTCTCACATCTACGGCCGCGCCCGTGGGACCGACGCCCTGACCACCAAGGGCGTGCTGCACGCCCGGCTGCGAAGGGGCGAAGCGGAGGGGCCGGACGACACGGTCGAGGTCTTCGTCACCCACCTGCAGGCCAACCACGCCGAGATCCGCCGCAGCCAGATCGCCGAGCTCGCGTCCTTTATCGAGGACCGTGCCGAGCCCGGGCTGCCGGCCCTGCTGCTGGGCGATTTCAACGTCGATGGCTCGGCGGAGGCGCGCGAAGACCCGGAGGGCGAGTACCAGTTCTTGATGCGGCGGCTGGCGCCCCTGGGCTTCGTCGACCTCGGCCTTGACCTGGGCGGCACCGACAGCTGGGAGCGCCGGCGCATCGACTACATCTTCCTGCGCGGATCGGCGCTCGAGGTCCGGGATGCCGAGGTCGAGACCTTCGGCGAGCTGCCCTACGACGCCTTGTCCGACCACGCCGCCGTCACCACGGTGCTGCGCTGGCGCTCGCCAGCGACGGCGTCACAGCCTTGAGCCGGCGCCGGGCGACCATCGGACGTTAACATCTTGTTTGCTTTTGCCGCGCTACCACAGGGGCGGGACCAATCGGAGTCCGCCCCTCCATGGCTGTCACAGCCCCATGAAGTTGCTCCTCAAGACCTGCCTCCTTGCCGTCTTCGGCCTGGGCGTTCTGGTGATCCTGGCCCTGGTACCGCTGCCGGCCAGCTATCCCTTGAAGAACCGGGCAGGCGTCTGGCTCTACGAGCAGGGCCAGTACGAGGCGGCCTTCGGGCTGTTCCAGACCCTCGCGAGCGTCGGCCACGCCCCCGCGGCCAACAACCAGGGCGTCCTGATCAACCTGGGTCTCGGCACGAAGCAGCGCTTCGGCGAGGCCTTCGCCCTCTATGAAAGGGCCGCCGAAGCGGGTGTGGTGGCCGCCAAGTACAACCTCGCCCGGCTCTACCAACGCGGCCTGGGGACCCTGCAGGACCTCGACAAGGCCGAGGCTTTGCTGGCGGAGGCGGCCGAGGCGGGCAATCCCTTCGCCCGGATCACCCTGGCCCGGCTGGTCGAACAGCGGCAGCGGCCGGGCTGGCAGCGGCGCAAGGAAAGCTTGCTGCGGCAGGCGGCGGATGCCGGGCATCCGGAGGCGCAGTACACCTTGGGCATGCTGTTCTACCTCGACGACCAGGCTCCGATCGAAGAACAGGCCAGGCGCTCCGAGCAGATCATCGCCTGGTGGCAGGACGCCGCGCTTCAGGACCACGGACCGGCCCAAGCGAGCCTGGCCGTCGTCTACCAGGAGAGCGACCCCATCCAGGCCCTGCACTGGCTGCGCCGGGCGGCCGACAACGGCGTCGTTTCGGCACAGCTCGGTCTCGCCCAGCGCCTCGCCAAGGGCAAGGACCTGGACCAGGATCACAAGGCAGCGGCTGCGCTATACCGCAAGGTGGCGGCGGCCGCGGAACGGCCGACCCGGCCGCCGGTCGGCTGGCCCGACCTCTACGCCTACCACCATCCGCGCCTGCGCCCGGCCGAATGGCAGGCGGTGCAGATCGCCCGCCTGGAACTGGCCGAGATGCATCTCGCGGGCCTCGGCGTCGACCGGGATCCGGCCCTTGCGGCCAAGCTCCTGCAATCCGCGGCGGAGTCCGGCTGGGGCCAGGCCGCGGTGAGACTGGCCGAGCTTTTCCGCAGCGGCGAGGGCGTGCCCCAGGATCTGAGCCAAACGCGGCGCTGGCTCCGTGCCGCCGTCGAGGCCGGCTACCAGCCGGCTCTGCCGCAGCTCGAGGCCCTGGAGGCTGAGCTTCAAGGCGCTCGCTCCGGCGGCGAGACCGACGGCTGAACATTCGCTGCCGGACCGCGGAGGGTGCAACCGGATGCAAGATCGGGCCTTGAAGCGAGAGGCCGTTTGGGCACCGCAATGCCCGGGTGGACGTACGTGGCGACTATTTCGAAAGGACTGCGGAATCCGAGCAGAGATCGACCATATTTCCCTGCTTTTCGCCGTGTATCCCCTTGTCGCCGCACAGTTTTGGTCTAAACTTGTCACGGTATTCGGATTCGGAATTTGACTATACTTAGCGTGCGTGTAGTCTTTCAGCCTTCATCTTGGTTAGCGGGAGAAGAGGCGGAGACCGTCGCCGCGGAAGCAGTTCGTAGCGTGAAGCTTGGAGGGAGCCTGAAGCGCGGAGTGTGCGGCGGCAATACTCAGACCGGCCGGAATCTCGAGGGCACGAGACTGTCGTGACCTTGGGCTTTTGGTTGAGGAGACCTTGCTGAGGAGAGCTGCTGGTGTCATCCCGGTTTCCATGGCGGCGAGAGGCGCCAAGTCCCCCCCTTCCGGAGAACTTGGCGTCGGAACAACGCGCCGCAGATATCCTTTCGCTCAGACTTTCGGCGCCCGAGCCGCCGCCCGATTTCATCTATCAACGCCGCAGCGAGGCCGAGCCGCAGCAGAAGAAGACCGGCACGCGCTGGATGGGTCCGACCATCCTGGCGCTGGTCTTTGCGGTCAGCATCGGGGTCGGTGTCCTGGTCGTGCGCGGCCTGCGCGACGGTCTGGTCGCCGAGCGCAGCGACCTGCCCGTGATCACGGCCCAGGAAAGCCCCGCGCAGCTCCAGGCCGAGGACACCGCTCCGCCAGCCGTCGCAGCGGTGACGCCGTCGGAGGAGACAACGCAGATCCCGCCGCGGCCGTCGGAAACCTTGCAACGCCTCCTGGCCGGCCGCGCCGGCTCCGAATCGCCGCAGGCGCCCGCGCCGGCTGCCGGCGCAGAGGCCCGCATCGCGATCCCGGCCGCACCTGAAGTTCCGGTGCCGAGCCCGGCTGACGAAGCGGAGGCCGCCCCGCCGCCGCCGGAGCCGCAGCCCAGTGTCGTGCCAGAGCCGCGTCAGACCGCTCGGGTCGAGCCGGCCACCCCGGCAGCCGCACCGCCCCCGAAGGTGACCGTGCCGACCCAGTACACGGTCGAGGTGATCGCGCCGACCAGCCTCGAGGAAGCCAAGGGTGAATGGGCCCGGCTTCAGAGGTCCTATCCGGAGCTGCTGGGCGACACCACCCTGGAACTTCGCCGAGTCGCCCTGGAAGGGAATCGAGTCGTCTACCGCGGCCTGGCCGGCTATCTGCCGAGCGAGTCCACGGCCTTCGATTTCTGCGCCCAGATCAACGCCACCGACTCCGGCCAGCACTGCCAGGTCGTAGCGCGGAAGGCGAACGAGCAGATCGCCGTCGCCGCCGCGGGCGCCCCGGAGGGTGGCAGCCGCGATGCCGCCGCCGTTCCCGATGCCGGCACCGCCGACAGTAGCGTCGTGCGCCTGGTCAAGCTTGGCCTCAAGCGGGCCGGCCTCGATCCCGGAACCCTGGACGGTCGGACCACGCCGCAGCTGAACGAGGCGATCCGCGAGTATCAGAAAACCCACGGCCTGGGGGTCGACGGCCGCGCGAGCCGCAGCCTGCTCGACCACATGCTCGGCACCCAGGTGGCGAAGATCCAGCCCTCCGAGCCGGCGCCGAGCCGGCCCGCGGCCGCTGTACCTGCGCCCGAGGCGCCGGCGGCAGAGGCGCCAGCGGCAGAGGCACCGGCAGCACCGGCGCGCGCGGTCGCCCCGGTTCGTGAACAGACCGCCGCCCTGACTCCGCCGGCCCCGCCGACGGTCAACCCCTCGGATCCGGGGGCCTGGAGCATCGGCCGCGGCAACGAGCTGCTGTCCCTCGGCGACATCGCCTCGGCCCGGCTTTTCTTCGAGGAAGCCATCAGCCAGGGCAGCGCTGCGGGGCACACGGCCTTGGCCAGGACCTACGATCCGCTGTACTTCGCCGAGGCGCAGATCAATGGCCCGGAGCCGGATGCCGACCGGGCCGCCGCGCTCTACAGCGAAGCGGTCAAGGCCGGTGACGGCGCGGCCCAGGCCCGGCTCGACCGGCTCCGCAGCTGGATGCAGAACCGCTGATCCGAACCCTGGAGCACGATCGCATCACACCGCATCGGCGTGCTGCGTGAATCCTGCGCAAACCCTGTTTAGCGGATCAAGATTTTCGGCTCAGATTCGAAAGAATCTGGGCCGATCTTGATTGGGGGCCCGCACCGGCACGCTGCCGGGCTCCCGCGAGGCGGGGCCGCGGGTCATGGAACGGGCAGGTTCGGCCAGGCGCGACGGCCGAGTGTCCCGGGTTGCCAATCCCGGCGCGCTCCACCCCTAAAGCAAGGGCGTTGTCCGGCCAGCAAGCCATGGTCGCGGCACCGTCGGGAAGGGGCGCCGACCTGCAGCCTGTGTTTTCCGCTGGAAAGGCGAGGGGCCGCGGGAGCCGGACTCCCGCAGCCTCCATGGATTCGAGCGTGAGCTTAGGGCCGGCCCGGCGAGACCCCTTGCCGGACCGGCCGCGTTCTTGACCTGCTACTGGCTCTGCTGCTTCGCCTGCCAGAGCAGGAACTGGCGGAACAGCTCGTCCTTCGCCTGGTCGAGGTTCTTGCCCTCGCCGCCGCCGCGCAGGTTCGGGCCCTGCTCGGCCAGGAAGCGGGCAAAGGTGCTTTCCAGGCTCGGCTTCTGCGCGACCCTGGCCTTGGCAAGCCACTCGTCAGCCGCCTTGAAACGGTTCCAGCCCGGAACCTCGGTGTTGAGGTTGACCTCGCGCCACTTCGGATGCCGGGGCGCCTGCTGGAACTCGCTAAAACGGGCGAAGAAGTTGTCGACGAAGCGGGAGACCTTTGCGTAGCGCTCGCCGCTGGGATCCCAGTTGTAGACCGCCATGACCGCGCCGACCGCCAGGGTCCGGACCTCCTGGCCCGCCGGCACCAGACCCGGATAGTCCTGGTCGGTGAAGCGGGACGGCAGATAGACCTCCAAGAGCTCGGGGGTCTGCGGCACCGGCAGCAGCTTGAGCCCCTGAACGCTGGACTCCTGGAAGAGCCGCGCCGGCTTGCCGACGATGTAGACCAGGGCGGCGATCTCGCCGCTGCGCGCCTTCTCGACCGCCGTGGCCTGGTCGAAGCTGGTCGGCTGCACCTTGATGCCCAGTTTCTCGAAGATGATCGAGGAGGACATGTAGGTGCCGCTGCCCTTGTTGCCGAAGTTCACCTTCCGGCCGGCCAGGTCCTTGACGGAGTTGATCCCGGGCCCGGCCACCAGGTGCAGCTCTTCATTGTAGAGCTTGGTGATGTAGTGGATCCGGTCCTCGATCTTGGCGTGCGGACGCTGCCGCTTGAGGAAGGCCAAGACGTCGGACTGCACGATCCCGATATCGATCCCCTTCAGGTAGAGGATGTCGCGGATATTCTGGACCGAACCCTTTCCGACCAGAGGCAGGACCCGCAGCTGGTTGCCGTCGTCCAGCACCGAGGCGAGATCGCTGGCGATCCGGATGTAGGTCCCGTTGATGCCGCCGGAGATGATGCCGACCGTCCCGCGGTTGATCTGCTCGCGCAGATTGGAGGCCTGCTTCTTCGACTTGTTGTCCTGGGCGGAAGCGGGAGCCACCGCCACGGCAAAACCCACCGCCGCAACCAATAGGAAGACGGCCGGCAGGATGCTTAAACGCTGCCACATGGAATTACCTCGCATTCAGCTGCACTTTGTATGACATATGGCCAACACGGATGGTGTGTTATGTGTGAGGCAATCGCCAGGCGGCCCTGCCGGGCGCCCCCCGCCCCAGTCGAAGCCATGCCAAACACCAAGGTTCCAGGCCGCGTCGTTCTGCGCCACCATTTCAAGGCCTAAATTACTGCGCCGGATCGGATAAGCCAACCAAAGCCTTTCAATCCAGGGTGGATTCCGCACCCCGGATCGGAACCGCCCGGCGAAGCCCGGTCTGCCGCCGAGACCGGTCGATCGGGCGTGGTAACGCGGCACTCGCGAAGGCTTGATTGTGCCGACGGCGCCGACATCCCAAATCGACCTTCAGTCGTCGCACTAAGAAGAGGAACAGGAACCGTGCCACCCTCCACTACGGGCCGGGCCGTCGCAGGCCCGGCCACCACCGCCCGGCCCACCACCCGGCGGGCACTCGGCCGAAGCCTCGCCGCTCTCGCCCTGCTGCTGCCTCTCGCCGCCTTTACCCCAAAAGAGAACATCTTTGCCCCCAGCGCCGAGGTTTGGCCGCGCTGGCAGGCACACGATCCGCAGAACGCCGAGCGCATCGATTTCGCGGTCTGGGACCGACTGCTGATGGCCTACGTCACGGAGGGCAAGGGTGCCAACCTCTTCGACTACGCGTCGGTCACGGCCGCGGACCGCCAGGCCCTGGACGGGTTCCTGGCCAGTATGGCCGCGCTGCCGATCAGCCTCTATTCCAGGCCGCAGCAGTTCGCCTATTGGATCAACCTCTACAACGCCCTGACGGTGCAGGTTGTCCTGGACCACTTCCCGGTGGAATCGATCCGCGATATCGACATTTCGCCCGGCTGGTTCTCCGACGGTCCTTGGGGCAAGGCCCTGATCGAGGTCGAGGGCCAGGCCCTGTCCCTGGACGACATCGAGCACCGGATCCTGCGCCCGATCTGGCGGGACCCCCGGATTCACTATGCGGTCAACTGCGCCTCGATCGGCTGCCCCGACCTGCGCCCCTCCGCCTATCAGGCGGAAGGCATCGAGGCCGCCCTGGACGATGCGGCCCGCAACTACGTCAACGATCCGCGCGGCGTCACCGTTCGCGACGGCCGGATCATCGTCTCCAAGATCTACGACTGGTTCTACGAGGACTTCGGCCGCGACCCGGAGAGCCTCAAGGCCCACCTCCTGCGCTACGCCGGGCCGGAGCTGGCCATGAAGCTCGAGGCCATCGGCGAGATCCACGACACCGAGTACGACTGGCGGCTGAACGCCGCCCGGCCCTCCGGCTGAACGGGCGCAGGGAGCAGCCCTGTTCCTTCATAGCATTGGCGATCTAGGTCTGAGGGGGTTGAACCGTCCTGGTTCAATCCCCCCGGATATTGCACTAGACTGGCGGCCGTCCAGCTCTCCCGACCCCTTGCTAGCCACCGAGCGAGCCCCTTCATGGCCGTGTCGCGTCTGTTCAAAGGAGTGGTCCTGGTCGCCGTCCTGGCCGGCGCGGCGATGGGCGCCACCTATTGGCGCTACCGGAGCCTGGACCCCTGCGACTGGATGACCAGCGACCTGGTGAAGGCCTCGGGGCTGCCGGAGCTGGTGGTCTTGGCCAGGATCCGGGGCGAGTTCCTGCTCGAAGGCGTGACCGACCCCGATCCCGGGCAATGCCTCTTCAAGTGGTGGGCCCTGCGCCGCGACGGCCTCGGCCAGGAGCCATAGCCCAGACCGACCTCGCCTGAGATCGCGTCGATCCGGGGCAGGTATTCTTAATTAAAACAATGAATTAGATCCAGCCGCGATCAGTTGGTCTGGTGGTTGCGCAGGACGTAGCAGCCGTTCTCGATACCGGAAAACACCTCGAGAACCTCGGGATGGCGGACCGGCTCCTGGGTGTCGTCGGGAACCAGGTTCTGCTCCGAGACGTAGGCGACATAAGTCGTCTCCTCGTTCTCGGCGAAGAGGTGATAGTAGGGCTGGTCCTTGCGCGGGCGGATCTCTTCCGGGATCGACTCGTACCATTCCTCGGTGTTGGAGAACACCGCGTCGACGTCGAACACGACACCGCGAAACGGATAGAAGCGGTGGCGGACGATCTGCCCGATCTGGAACTTCGCTAGCCTCGTTTCCATCGTTCAGGTCTCGCCGTCCTGGCTCCTTTGGTTTCAAGGGCAGACTACACGCCCCGACCGGAAAGGAAAATACGGCTCTTTCCGTGCCACGACCTAGGGAAACCCTGGCTTTCCGGGCCCCTAGCCAATCCCCGAGGAGGGCTGCAGCCAAGTTTTAAGCATTCTGAGCTAGCCTGCACTCCGGTTCATTCAGGTAGCAGAATCGAGCAACAGGCGGGCCGCGACAAGTGACAGAGAGAGGCAGAGATAGCCGGACATCCGGGACCGGCAGGTGCCCTTTGCGGCCTCGTTCCGGGTCCGTCCTGCAGGCCGCGCTGGACGGTCACGCCGCCCTGCTGTGCCTGCTGCTGGCCGGACTGCTGTTCGCCGGCGCCGCCTTCGTCGGCCTTGCCGCCGTCCCCGGAGCCGAACCGAGCACCAGACGTACCGCCTTCGCCGACAGCGGCCCCCAGGCCGCCCTGGCCCAGGGCATCCTGCCGGCCGGGCCGAAGCGCTCGAGTCGGATCCGGCACCATGTCGAGAACGCCGAGGCGGCCTGCCTGCCGGCCACGGCAGAAGCCCCGGCCACCCGGCAGCAGCGCGAGATCGCGGCCCTGATCCGCGAACTGCGCCGCAGCGCCCTGGCGGTCGAGCTCCTCAGGATAGCGGCCGGCCGGGGCGTCATCGTCTGCCTGGACGCCGACACCCCGCTGCTCGCCTACTACTATTCCGGACTGCGGCTGATTGGCCTGAGGCAAAGCCTGAGCCGGGCCGATCGCCTTATCTACCTGTCCCACGAACTGGCCCACGTGCCCCAGCACCCGACCTTCTCGGACAACCGCTACTTCCCCCCGGAAGACCTCCTGCTGCTGCGCCGCGTTCGCGAGGCGGCGGCCGAGGCGACGGCGACCCAGATCGCCTGGCAGCTCGACAAAGCTGGAGTGACCGGGGTCTGGAAAGCCAAGCGCGCGGGCGTCTACGGCGACCTTGCTGCGGCCTTCGAGAGCGCCTTGGACCGCCATCCGGGCGAGGCCGCCGAGCTTTGGGCCGCGCGCGCGGCCTTCGACTACTGGTTTGCCAAGGCCTGGCGCCTCGACACCTACGACCGGATGACGGTCGACCACCTGGCGCGGATCGCGACGGACAACGTCGGCCTGGTGACGCCCAGCCTGCGGCTGAGTCATGCCATGCTGGCCGGAATCGGGCGCCAGGGCCGGGACAACTTTCTGACCGAGACGGGCGGCCCCCGCCTGACCGATCCCTTCTACCGGGGCACCCTGTCGCCGGCCAACTCCCGCGACCTCAAGGCAGTCGTCGAGCCGGCCGAGAGTGAGATCCAGGCGCCGAACGCCTGGTCGTGAGGCGGCCCGCGGACGTGGACCCCGACCGAAGGCAGGTCTGCCGCAGGCTCAGCTAGAGAATCTCGATGATCTCCACATCGAAGACCAGGTCCTTGCCGGCCAGCGGGTGGTTCGCATCCAGGGTCACGGTCTCTTCGGCGACCTCGGTGATCGTCAGGTTGATCTGCTCTTCTTCGGACGCCCCCGCCTGCAGGACCTTACCGACCACGAGGTCGATGTTCGGCGGGATCATCGAGCGATCGATGACCCGGACGAACTCCGCGTGGTGCGGCCCGTAGGCCTGCTCGGCGCGGATCGTCACCGTCTTGGCGTCGCCGGCCGCCATACCGACCAGGGCGCTCTCCAGGCCGGCGATGATCTTGCCCTCGCCGAGGGTAACTTCCATCGGATCGCCGCTCCGCGAGGAATCGAGTTCCGCGCCGCCTTCCAGCTTGGTCGTGTAGTGGAACCGAACCGTGTCGCCCATGCTCACCGCTGACATCGCATCGTCCTTTCTGTCGGCAGCCGGGACGGAGCGTCTTGCCGATCGCCCGTCCCGGCAGCCGATCGGTTTATTCCGTCTTCTGCTTTTCGTAGATGGCCTCCACCCGGGTCACCAGGGCGGAATCTTCGCGCATCGCATTGCTAATGGCCTTGTATTCCTCGATCGTGATTCCGTCGGTTTGCTCGATGGCTTGCCGAAGCTCGGCATTCGCCTGCTGGTTCATGGCCTGGGCCTGCTCTTCGTTCTCGGCGCTCCGGATCTTGGGCGCCCAGGAATCGATCAGGGAATCGACCTTGACCACCGCGACGACGAAGGCCTCGAGTTTCTGGTCGTCGTAGCCATCCTGGGCCTGGGCATCCGCCGGGAGCCCGGGCAGGAAGATCAGGGCGGCCAGAATGAAGGCGCAGGCACCGCGCCTTGCCAGTTCAAACATGTTGCTAAGCCTCTCGCTGCTATTGGGGGGGATCAGAGACGACCGGCGTCCTCTCAGAGCGCGCAGCAACGTCAGGTAAGACGATCATCATCACCCGACGCCTTGAGGAGCCCATGCAGCGAGGAGGTCTTGGCCGGGGGTGGGTCCACGCCCGCACCCGCCGGCTCAAGTTCGACACGCGGCTGGCTTACTCGGCCAGCTTCAAATTGTCGGCCGCAACCTTGCCACCGCGGCCCGGAACCAACTCGTACTCGACGCGCTGGCCTTCGTTCAACCCGGACAAACCGGCACGTTCGACG
>JASJAL010000029.1 GCA_030067055.1 Kiloniellales bacterium
CCACGAGACAGGCCGCAGAGACAAGGGCCGACCGGCGCAGCGAAAGGGTCATCGTTGGCACTCCATGATGAGGGGTCTCGGGCGAAGCCTCGCTTGAATTGCCCGGACGACTATAGCGCTTCGGGGCCGGCCGAGTGGCTTTCGCTTCGACCGAACATTGCGACCGGGCCGTTGTGTCTGAAAATACAGCAAAAAACAGTTTGTTAAGAGAATTTCTCTAATTGTTATAACCGAAATTCGAACATGCCCTTCTTCGTCACGATGAGGCGAAGCTCCAGCTGGATTGCCCATAAAGAGTAGAGAACCGTGAAGCGCTTCAAGAGCATCCTCGTCGTTTGTCAGCCGGACTCCCAGCCCGAACTCGCAATCGAACGCGCCCGGTTGCTGGCCACTCAGAACGGAGCGAGCGTCACGCTGGTCGACGTGGTCAACTTGCCAGAAACCGACATCGAAGCCGCTATGTCGGACCCTTCTGGCAGAACACCACACGACATGAAAAGCCAGTTGTCCGAGTACCATCAAGCATGCCTGGACGAGTACGAGCAAAGGCTTGCCGGCTCCGGCATCGAGACGTCCACGCGCGTGTTCTGGGGCGTCGCCTTCGTGGAAATCATCCGTGCCGTGCTCCGCGACGGCCATGATCTCGTCATCAAGGCGATCAACCCGAACCAGACCTTCCGGGGACAGCAGGTCTTTGGAAGCCTCGACATGCACCTCATGCGCAAATGTCCCTGCCCGATTTGGATCCTCAAGGACCCGATCGAGCGCGAGGACCTTCACGTTCTTGCCGCCGTCGACCCCGACCCGTCGGATGGGGAACAGCAAGGCCTGAATCGAATGGTCATGGACCTATCGACGTCCATGAGCCCGTCAAAAGACTGTCAGGTCCATGTCGTGCACACCTGGGCGCTGAGCGAGGAATGGGCCTTGCTGAACCGCAGGCAGGCAAACTCATCGGAAGACGCGATCGACCAGATCAGCGAGAATCTGCGTGACTCCCGAGCGCAGGCCCTGGATCGACTGATGGCGTATTACCCTGCGGAAGACAGGGACCTTCAGATTCATCTGCTGCA
Source organism: Kiloniellales bacterium (assembly GCA_030067055.1). Next base: position 1,074 of record JASJAL010000029.1, read on the forward strand.
CGGTGACGCCGGCGATATCGTGCCGGAGCTGACAGACAAGTTCGACATCGACCTCGTTGTCATGGGAACGGTCAGACGGGTTGATCTCTCAGGCATGTTCATGGGCAATACCGCGGAAATCATCCTGAACCGTTTGAGCTGTTCCGTCCTCGCCGTCAAACCTCATGACTTTCGTTCGCCAATCGAACTCGACGGATCGACCGAGACAGTCAACAATCCCTTCAGCGGCAACCCCAGGTCGGGTCGAGTGGCATAGGTCCCCTTCGGATCCTTTTCGCTCTTCGCAGATCGACTGGACTCACGCGCTCGCGGCTGAAGCTGATCGTCGCGAGACCAGGTCTTGCCGGCCCAAGGACAGCCCGAACAAGCAGACTTGCGATCCTCGAACGGCAGGGTCAGGCCGGATATAGGAACCGGAGACGACGGTCGAGCCGATCCTTGCCGCAGACCGACAACAAGATTTCAGGATGCTGGCTGTACAGAATGCCGAGAGGGTCCGGCGCGTCCGGCTCCAGTGGCTTTTCCCAGACCTCGGTGTGGTAGCTCAGAATTTCGGTGCAATACACACTCATGGAGATCTCGCCCAGGATGTAGCTGGTCTCGGCATTGTACTGCCGTTCCCCGGCTTCGCCCCGAACGAAGCGGTCGATCCTCGACTTCACGAAGCGGTCGACGACTGCCCCAAAGGAGTCGCATGCAAGGCATGCCGAGGTGAGCCGAGCGGAGAATGCCTTGAAATCCTGGGTCATCGAGACATCGTCCCAGTAGTTGAGAGACATCCTTTCCTGACTGTTCTGCCGCCGCGCTGTCCTGCGGATGAGGCGGAAGATCTCGGTTCCCTGGCGATGGGCCTTGTCGAAAACCATCTCCGGGTTCCAGAACCGCCCGGTGACGAGGTTGTCGAGCGCGAGGAGGAAATCCGCGACGACGATCATGTGATCGCATCTGTCGAGTGCGAACTGCTCGATAAGATCGGTCAGTCCCTCGCGCGTCCTGTAGCGCGTGTGCGGATAAAGGCAGACGGGCACGAAGTAGCGGTCCGGCAGGACTTCGGTTGACGCCCCGGGCAGTTCCCGCAATTGACTGTCCATGGTCCTCATCTCAGGCTCCCACGACTTGCAGGCGCGGCAAGGATGCGGCGTCGACGGATTCCCGACGCTCCGTGAGCGAGCCTTGCGCCACGAAATCGCCCGCGGCACCACTCTCGGATTGGTCCGTGTAGACGATGACGCCGCTCTCCCGCTGCAGCATGCCGGTACCGCCCAGCGCGTTCCGGCCAAAGGACAGGCGAACGTCCCAGTGCAGCACCTGACATTCCGGATACTGGACCCACCGGCCGACCGATTGCGCCTCTGCCGTCTTGCTGTCGAGGGCGAACAGGCTGCCGTCCTTCGCCAGGAAGATCTCCTGTTCCTCGCCCGTGCTGGTGCGCAGGTTCAACCAGCGATCCGTCAGGTTGCCGGAGCGTTGTGCCGAAGATTCGATCTTCTGCAGGATCACAGCCATGTAGAGGGCCTGGATCAGGACGAGCAGGCCGATCAGCAAGGCCGCGTATGGCAGCGCGTCCTCGATGAGCGGCAGCGCGTTGGTCGTCTCGGCAGGCAAGTCCCCGATCTGCTTCAGATCGTCGAATTGGCTGGTGGACCGGCTGTAGGCAATCAATCCACCGACAAGGCCGACGATGGCGCTACAGGCTGCTGTCAGCGTAACGCGCTCCTTTATCGGCATACTCAGGTAGTCGTCGTCGACCACGTAGAGGCTGGCAATGGCCACGATGACGGCGAGCGGGAACCACGGGTAGGTCCCGGTCAACCCGGTCGCGAGCATTATCGCGATTGTCTCGTTGATTTCCGGGGGCCCGAAGAAATACCCCATGACAACGTTCACGCAGAAAAGCGCGACCATGCCGGCCAACCCGGAGAGGATCGCCGTCCAGGGATACCTGGTGAGGAAGGGGCGCTCGCGCTCCGATCCATCGAGACGGAACCAGTCGTGGTGGTTCAGGCGCGCCCGGCGGATCGCGAAAGCGGCTACGACTGCGGCGAAGCTGAAGATGCCGGATGTCAGCGTCCAGAGCCAACGAACGGCGTAGTCCTCCGGCGCCGGGACCATGAGGATCATGGTGAGTCCCGGATCGAGATCGTCGGTGCCCATCCAGTCATGGAACTGACTCGCCAGCAGCGCGGCCACGGACGTCATGCAGATGAGATAGAGAAATACCGCGCCGATCAGCGTCCCCAAACCACGATCGGGCTCGCGCTGGACTCGGATCTCGAATCCGAGGTTGCGCAGGCCATTGGTAACCTCGGCGTCCGTCGCGGCGCCCGAGCGAAATCCGCATGCAATGAAGACGAACAGCCGCTCGCGGAGATTCCGCACGCGACGACGGGCGTCCGCGCGCATGCGATGACCGGCCCCGTTCATGTCCATGAGGTCGTCTTCGCCGCCGACGATCAAACCGGCGTACTCGGACACGAGCCTCTGCAGATCGTCCCGCTCTACGATGATCTCGCGGAGCTCGTCACGGTAGACTTCCAAGAAGTCATCGCGGATTGCGATCTCGCCGGATTCGATGCGTCCGAGGCGGTCGGTCAGGCAACGGATCGTGCACCACGTGCGCAGAACGTCATCGGAAAGGACTGCGTCGTCCGAAAGCTTCGGCATGCCCAAGACCTCGCCGAGCCGCGTCACCTGCGCTTCGCTGAATTCGCAGCAGGATCGGAAATCGAAAGTCGAGCTCTTGAGCTGGCCGACCGTCGACTGGACGCTCTCCGGAACCTTGCCGAGGCTGTGGAAGAAGGAACGGATCCGATACTCGACACTCTTCAGGCCGACAATCGTCCTTGCGCCCGTGAAGAGCGCCGCAACGAGCAAAGGAAAGACGCCCAGTTCGGCGATCCGGCTTGGATCGCCGACCGTGTCGACTATGCTCTTGAATAGGCCCTTGAACGCCTCTATCTCGCCGAGCTCGATAAAGATCTTGGCGATCAACTGCGGCGAAAAGCTGAAGATGAGGTAGAGCACGGCAATAAGCCCGACGTAGCCGTAGCGCGCGCTTGTGAATTCCCGTTCGCGAGTCGCGAACCGCGGTGCGTATTTCTTGAAGAACTCCAGCTTCGCCGTATGCGTCGGCACGTTGAAGCGCGACCAGAAATGCGCAATCAGCCAGATTAACCCGAGGGTGAGGCTGCTCAGCCAGACGATATCTCGCATCGTCTTACTCCTCCGGTAATTGTTCAACTTAGGCCAAAAGTAACGCATAGATTCAGGGGCGATAATGTGAGGAAACCCACAACCCTTAGTTTTTCGTTCTCGCCGAAAAAATTTGTTCTTTCCAATGGCATTGGTAGGAATTGGAGAGCGCCGAATTGGGCGATTGAGGCGCGCTGACGCTCGAGTGCGGGCCGGTGGACTTCGATCCCGCCTGCCAGGTCTGTTTCCGGTTTTGCTGCCTTGGGTCGGCCATACGACGACGCCAAGGTCAGACATTGCGTCCCGGGCCAGGGCGCAAATAACCGCGGCCGTCGCCTCAAAAGTTGCCCGCCGGCCCTGCCTTTATTTGAGCGGCAGTGCGTTTCTTGATTTCACGGCTTGCCTGAACGGTCGCTGGCCATACGGGCACAGCCATCCCGGGCGGCCGCAGGCAAGGCGCGTGAGCTGCGGCCTTTCCGCCGAGATGATCTGGCAAGATCGGGAGATTTGGGCTAGGACACCTGACCCTGGCGGGGAATCATGTGGCGAAGGGCGACGCGGGCTGTGCGCGGACGCCGGCAGAAGGGAGAGACGACATGCTCGAGAAGCGCGAATTCTACATCGACGGTGGCTGGGTATCCCCGACGGCCGGCACGGATTTCGAGGTGATCGACCCCTCGACCGAGGAGCCCTTCGCGGTGATCTCCCTCGGAGGCCAGGCGGACACGGACGCCGCCGTCGCCGCCGCGCGGCGCGCCTTCCCCGGGTGGGCGGCAACCCCGCCCGCGGAGCGGCTCCAGGCTGTCGAGCGCATCTTCGAGATCTACAAGGCTCGCGCCGACGATATGGCCGAGACCATCAGCCGCGAGATGGGCGCCCCGATCGAGATGGCGAAGGCACAGCAGGTCCCGGCCGGCCTCGGGCATATCAAGAATTTCCTGCGCGCCGCCAAGGGTTTCGCCTTCGAGCGCCCGCTGGGCGAGCACGCGCCGAACGACCGCATCCTCTACGATCCGGCCGGCGTCTGCGCCCTGATCACGCCCTGGAACTGGCCGATGAACCAGGTCACCCTGAAGGTGATTCCGGCGCTGCTGACCGGTTGCACCATGGTCCTCAAGCCTTCCGAAATCGCGCCGCTCAACGCATTGCTCTTTGCCGAGATGGTCGACGAGGCGGGCGTGCCGGCCGGTGTGTTCAACCTGGTGAACGGCGACGGCGCGGGCGTCGGCACCCAGCTCTCCGGCCATCCCGACATCGACATGGTGTCCTTCACCGGTTCGGGGCGGGCCGGCACCGCGATCTCGAAGAACGCGGCCGACACCCTGAAGCGCGTGCACCTCGAGCTCGGCGGCAAGGGCGCGAACATCGTCTTCGCCGATGCCGACGAGAAGGCGGTGAAGCGCGGAACCCTGCACTGCTTCAACAACACCGGCCAGTCCTGCAACGCACCCTCGCGAATGCTGGTCCAGCGCGAGATCTACGATGCCGCGGTCGAGACCGCCGACGCCGTCGCCAATGCCACGCAGGTCGGCCTCGCCAGCGACGCCGGGCGCCATATCGGTCCCGCGGTCAGCCGGGCGCAGTTCGACAAGATCCAGAACCTTATTCAGGTCGGCATCGACGAAGGCGCCCGCCTGGTCGCCGGCGGCGTCGGACGGCCCGAAGGCACGAACCGGGGTTACTTCGTCCGCCCCACCGTCTTCGCAGACGTCTCCAACGACATGACCATCGCGCGCGAGGAGATCTTCGGCCCGGTGCTCTCGATCATTCCCTTCGAGACCGAAGACGAGGCGATCGCGATCGCCAACGAGACGACCTACGGCCTGACCAACTACGTGCAGAGCGAGGACGGGGCGAAGCGCAACCGGGTCGCACGGCGGCTGCGCTCGGGCATGGTCGAGATGAACGGCCAGCCGCGCGGCGCCGGCAGCCCCTTCGGCGGGGTCAAGGCCTCCGGTAACGGGCGCGAGGGCGGCGTCTGGGGCCTCGAGGACTTCTGCGAGATCAAGGCGGTCAGCGGCTGGGGCGATTAGAAGGGCTCGCTCGGGCGGGACGCCAATCGAGGTCTCGATCCCCTCGCCCCGCTGCCCGGCCGCCAAGTCCACCCCGGCTGCACCTTCGCGAGCGAGCGCGGCCGCAAGGCTGTGGCGGCCCTTGAGCAGCGCCTGCCGGGCCGCATCCCGACCCGTCACTCAAGCGACAGCGGGCGTTCGGTGGAGAAGACTTCGAAAAGCGGCACCGGCAGCTTGCCGTTTCCGCTGATGGCAGGTTATCTCAGCGGCGCAACCGGCGTTTCCGCTGCGGCCCATTCCTTTCGCGACCTCTCGACGCAGGACCGAATCGGACCGAGACGTCCGGTCTTGCGCAGAGTTGCAAGCGCCCTTTCAAATTGAACCGAAGTCCGGAGCGGCTGTAGGTTTCTCAATCAGTCTTAGCGTCGCCCTTCGGAAGCTTGGCGTGCTCTCATGAGAGTCAAGAACGGCATCTTCAATCTCCTTGGTTCAGATACAGAGCGTTACCAGCCCGAGCCCGATTACAGGCGCGAGCGCGCTACGGGTTTCGTCCTGGATCAGCAACGTTTGGCATCCTGGGTTGGATTGGTTGCGCTCGGTTTGCCGGTTGCCATGCTGCTCGGCGTCGCCAGGGGGACCTGCTTCTACGATTCGATAAGTCATTTCTACTTCTCGCAGTTCCTGGGGGCGATTCTGGTGGCGGCCCTGGCCTTCATCGGCACCTTCCTCATGGCCTACAAGGGCGAGACCACTTGGGAGAGCAGGATGGCGAACTTTGCCGGCTGGTGCGCCTTCGGCATCGCCTTGTTCCCGACAACGGGCCGTGGCTGCGAGGAGGCGGCATTTTCCGGCCGCGCCTTTGTGGATCTGAACGTCTCGTCGTCTTCAGTGCCAGCGACCGTTGGACCCGCCGGCAAGCTCGGCCAGTTCTTCGAGCTATTCGAGAATGTCGAACTTGTCCATTTTGGCAGCGCCGCCTTGCTCTTCGCCTTCCTGGCCTTCTACTGCTTCTACGTCTTCACCCGCGTCATTCCAGAAGAGCACCTGAAAGCCGGGGAACTGACGCCGACAAAGAGCCGCAGAAACGCGATCTATGTCTGGTCGGGCTGGGTGATCGTTGTCTGCATGCTCGCCATGGCCGCAAAGGCGATCGCCTCGTGGATCGATGGAGAGGCTTGGCCCTGGTGGAACGCGCTCAACCTGACCTTCTGGTGCGAAGCCTTCGCGCTCTGGGCCTTCGGCACATCGTGGATGGTAAAGGGGCGAATCTGGGGCCGTTTTTTCCTCGACCGGCGCGACCAAGAAGCTGCCGCTGCGGCTTGACGATAGAGAGGGGGCAAGCCGCCGTCGAAGAGCGGTGCAAGGCCGCTTTCGCTTCAGCGCCGCCGCGCTAGCCCGTCGTGGACGTCCGCTTCAAAACGAAAGACGGACGCAATCCTTGGCGACAGCCTTTGCCTTGTCGGCAACTTCGGGCTTGTCGTCGTAGGCAATCAACGAGAGACGCTCGAGAACCTTTTGGCTCGCGCCTTCGTCCAGCGCGGCAAGATGCGCCATCTTCAAGATGAAGAGGGCATCAGCCCGTTCCATCTCCCCGGCCTTCAGCTTGTCCAGGATCAAATCGGCCACTGAAAGGGCCGCCGCTTCGACGGGGGAGAGGCCAGCCTTTCTGCCGCGCTCGGCCCATTTGGGGGTTCTGCCCTCGGGCCAGAGGGTCAATGCGGCGTCCGTATCGTACCCGGCCCTCTCGAAGATATCCTCGATCCAGTCAGCGAACTTGGTGCGGTAGAACATCGATCCCTCCTTGGCGTTTCGGGCCGCTGTCCTTGTCGTCCTAATCCTCCCACAACCCCGCACATTCCGCCGGCCAGGCTGTCCCGTTTCACCGGAACCCGGCCGTATCCCATAAAGTATACACCAAACAGGGGGTAGACCGGAAGCAGGCAGATCGGCCGGGGAAACCCACCCCTTTGGAGGCGCGAAGGAACGCCTGAAGGTTTTCTGGCGCCGCGGTGCCGACGGCTGTGGGCGGATCAGGGGCAGAGCAGCCGCTGCAGGTCCGTCATTGACGGGACCACCCGGCCGGCCCCCGCTTCGAGCAAGACCTCATCGTGACCGGGGCCGCAGTGGCCGCCGCCGGTGAAGCCGATCACCGCCATGCCGGCGGCCAGTGCGGCCGCGACCCCGGCCAGGCTGTCCTCGATCACCAGGCAGGCGCCCGGGTCCACGCCCAGGCGCGCGGCAGCGTGGAGGAAGAGATCGGGGGCCGGCTTGCCGCGCGGCACCTGGACGGCGCTGTAGACATGCGGGTGGAAGCGGTCGTAGAGCCCGGCCGCGCCCAGAGCGGCACGGAGGCGCTCGGGATCCGAGGAGGAGGCGACGCAGGCGGGGACCTCCAGCCGATCCAGCAGCGGCACCAGGCCCGGCATGGCCGCGACCTCTCCGGCCAGGGCCGCATTGACCCGCGCCTTCAGGTCATCGCGCAGGGTCTCGGGCAAGACACGGCCGGTGTCCTTCTCGATCTCGCCGAACATGTGGGCCGCGGAACGGCCGATGAAGCGCCGGGCGATCTCCTCTGCCGTGATCGGGAAGCCGTGGGCCGTGAAGACCTCGGCACCGACGCGGCAGACCAGCACCTCGCTGTCGATCAGAACGCCGTCGCAGTCGAAGATGACGAGGTCGCAGGGAAAGGAAAGGTCTTGCATCTATGGGGGCGACGCCAGCTCTGGGAACCTTGACTCCGTCATGGCCGGGCTTGACCCGGGCATGACAGCTTTGATGAAGCAAGAGATGGAGGAACGTCACCTGCGCCGCAAGGCTTTGGCGGCCTGGACCCAAGACACGCGCCGCTCAGGCTTCCAGCTCGCTGTCCCAGTAGAGGAAGTCGTTCCAGCTCTCGTGCAGGAAGTTGGGCGGGAAGGACCGGCCGTTCTCCTGCAGCTGGTAGGCGGTCGGCTGGGCCGGCGGGCGCAGCAGCCGGAGGCCGCAGTCCTGGAGCCGGCGGTTGCCCTTGAGCAGATTGCAGGTCTGGCAGGCCGTGACGACGTTGTCCCAAGTCGTCCGACCGCCGCGCGAGCGCGGGACCACGTGGTCGAAGGTCAGGTCCTCGGACGGGAAGTCGGTCAGGCAGTACTGGCACTCGAAGCTGTCGCGCAGGAAGACGTTGAAGCGCGTGAAGGCCGGGCGCCGGTCGAGGTGGACGTACTCTTTGAGCGCGATGACGCTGGGCAGCCGGATCTCGAGGCTGGGCGAGCGGACCACGCGGTCGTATTCGGAGACGATGTTGACCCGCCCCAGGAAGGCAGCCTTGACCGCCTCCTGCCAGGGCCAGAGCGACAGGGGGAAGTAGCTGAGCGGCCGGAAGTCCGCGTTCAGCACCAGCGCCGGGTAACCTTGCGCTGCGACAGCCATTCCCCGCACCTCACCTCCTGTTTCGACCGGGGGCCATGACGCCCGTGCAAGTCAATAGTGGATAAGCTTCGTAAAGACAAGATTTACCGGCAATTACCCCTGGCAGGTTGAACAAAAGCGCCGTATTTCTCGGGCTTTAATCCAAGGGATCGCGCGCTTGTGACTGGCATCGGGGCGCGGTAATTCACTTATTGGGACCAGGACCCAAGTCATACGGGAGATCGGCAAGAATATGTCTCAGAAACCGGAAGCGGGGGCGGAAATGCCCCGATTCGCCCTGCCCGCCGTGGGCGGCGGCGAGGTCGAGGTCGGCGGAGCAGGTCGCTGGCAGCTGGCGGTCGTCTACCGCGGCAAGCACTGCCCGAAATGCAAGGCCTACCTGGGCCAGCTGGAGGCCCTGAAGGAGGATTTCGCCAGGCTCGGCACCGAGATCGTGACCCTGTCCTGCGATCCCCGGGAGAAGGCCGAAACCGTCGCCGAGGAGTGGCAACTGACCTTTCCGATCGGCTACGGGCTTTCGATCGCGCAGGCCCGGGACCTGGGGCTCTACATCTCGGAGCCGAGGAGCGCCCAGGAGACCGATCGCCCCTTCGCCGAGCCAGGCCTCTTCGTCGTCAACCCGGAGGGCAAGCTCCATATCGTCGACATCTCCAACGCGCCCTTCGCCCGGCCCGACCTGGGACAGATCGCCGGGGCGATCGGTTTCATCCAGGACAAGGACTACCCGATCCGCGGCACCGGGTGAGGCCCGGCCGGCCGGCGCCACACCCAGGTTTCCTTATCCCTGGCATGACGAATTGCAGGGAGACGCAAGGGCGGTGATCTTCTAGTCTTCCGCCCATGAAATCCGCGATGTCGCGCCTGCGCGGCGCCAGCAGCTTCGGCGACTGGCGCCGCGAAGATGTTCTGCTGCTGCTGATGGCCAGCGCGGTGCCGCTGTCCTTCGCGGCCTGGCAGGCGCTGCTGAACAACTTCGCGGTCGAGCGCGCGGCCTTCACCGGCGCCGAGATGGGAATCCTGCAGAGCCTGCGCGAAGTTCCGGGCTTCCTGGCCTTCGCCGTGGTCTTTCTGCTGCTGATCCTGCGCGAGCAGGTCCTGGCCTACCTGGCGCTGCTGCTGCTCGGCCTCGGTACCGCGGTGACCGGGTATTTTCCCAGCGTGGTCGGGCTCTACGTCACGACCGTCATCATGTCGCTGGGCTATCACTACTACGAGACGGTGCAGATCTCGCTGTCCCTGCAGTGGATCGAGAAGGAGCGCGCGCCGGAGACGCTGGGCCGAATCATCGCCGCCGGGTCCTTCGCCTCGATCGTGACCTTCGGCCTGATCTGGCTGGCCTTCGATCTCGCAGGGCTGGACTTCCACTGGGTCTACCTGATGGGCGGCGGCCTTACGATGGCGATCGCGGTCTTCGCCTGGATCGCCTTCCCGCGCTTCGATGAGAAGGTCCGCCAGCACCGCCACATGGTGCTGCGACCGCGCTATTGGCTCTACTACCTGCTGACCTTCATGTCGGGCGCGCGGCGGCAGATCTTTATCGTCTTCGCCGGCTTCCTGATGGTCGAGAAGTTCGGCTTCTCGGTCGGCGAGATCACCCTGCTGTTCCTGCTGAACGCCGTGATCAACGTGGTCATGGCGCCGCGCATCGGCCGCCTGATCGGGCGCTGGGGCGAGCGCCGCGCGCTGATCTTCGAGTATATCGGCCTGATCCTGGTCTTCGGCGCCTATGCATTCGTCGAGAACGCAGCCGTGGCGGCCGGGCTCTACGTGATCGACCACCTGTTCTTTGCGCTCGCGATCGCGATCAAGACCTACTTCCAAAAGATCGCCGATCCGGCCGACATCGCCGCCACCGCGGGGGTCAGCTTCACCATCAACCACATCGCCGCGGTGGTGATCCCGGCCGCCTTCGGCTTCCTCTGGCTGGTCTCGCCGGCCGCGGTCTTCCTGTCGGGCGCGGCCATGGCAGCGGTCTCGCTGGCGCTGTCCCTCCTGGTCCCGCAGCTGCCCAGCGCCGGCAACGAGACCCTGCTCGCCGAGCGCCGCGCCGCGGTGCCGGCCGTGGCGGCAGAGTAGAGCAAACTCCTAAGACGAGGCCGGGCGGCGGGCTTTCAAGGCGGCGGTCAGGGTGCCGTCGTCGAGGTAGTCGAGTTCGCCGCCGACCGGCACGCCGTGGGCCAGGCGGGTGACCGAGACCCCGCAGGGTGCCAGGCGCTCGGCGACGACGTGGGCGGTGGTCTGGCCGTCGACCGTGGCGCTGAGGGCCAGGATCACCTCTTCGACCTCGGGCGCCGCGGCGCGCTCGACCAGCGATCCGATGCGCAACTGCTCGGGCCCGCGGCCGTCGAGGGCGGAGAGCGTGCCGCCGAGCACGTGGTAGCGGCCCTTGAAGGCGCCGCTGCGCTCAAGCGCCCAGAGATCGCCGACCTGCTCGACCACACAGATCACCCCCGGCTGCCGGCGGGCATCGCCGCAGATTCCGCAGGGATCGACGGTGTCGATGTTGCCGCAGCGGCTGCAGGTCCGGATCGCCTCGCCGGTCCGCTGCAACGCCGCCGCAAGGGGCAGCAGGAGCTGCTCGCGCTTGGCGATGAGGTGCAGGGCGGCGCGGCGCGCCGAGCGCGGCCCCAGGCCGGGCAGGCGCGCCAGCAGCTGGATCAGGGTCTCGATTTCGTTCTTGGTCACGGGAACGCCAGATTGGCCGCGCCGCTGCCGCCTCAGAAGGGCATCTGGAAGCCGGGCGGCAGGTTGAGGCCGCCGGTCAGCTTCTTCATCTCTTCGGCGACGTGGGCTTCGACCTTGGCCTTGGCGTCGGCCGCGGCGGCGACGATCAGGTCCTCCAAGACCTCGACCTCGCTCGGATCGACGATCTTGGGGTCGATCTTGACAGCCCGCAGCTCGCCCTTACCGCTCATCGTGACCTGCACCATGCCGCCGCCGGCGGCGCCGGTCATCTCGGACTCGGAGAGCTGCTGCTGCATCTCGGCCATCTTGGCCTGCATCTCCTGGGCCTGCTTCATCATCTGACCGAGGTTCTTCATGCCTCCTCGTCTCCTTCATTTGGCGCAGACTCCGCCGCGCCGGGCTCGGGTTCGTCCGCGTCCGTGCCCGCCTTGCGGCGGACGGCCAGGAGCTCGGCGCCGGGAAAGGTCTCGAGCGCGGCCTGGACCAGGGGGTGCTTCAGGACTTCGTCGCGCTCCGCCGCCTCGGCGGCCTGGCGTTGCTCGGCCAGGGTCGCCGCGCCGACCTCGCCTTCCGAGACGCTGACCATCCAGCGCCGGCCGGTCCAGTCCTGGAGCAACCGCCCGACCGTGCCCGCAAGCTTGGGCGGTGCCTGTTCGCCGGGTCGGAATTCCAGGATGCCTGGGGCGTAGCGGACCAGGTGCACGTGCTCGCTGAGGTGGACCGCGAGGCGGCCTTCCTTGCGATCCCAGAACAGCTGGACCAGGTCCTCGAAGCGCTCGGGCACCGCCGCCGCCTCGGCTTCCGGCCGGACTTCGGCGCGCGCCTGGGTCTCGGGACGGTCTTGCGGCTCGGGTGCGGCCTGACGGGCGAGGGCCGTGGTCCCGCCGCTGCCGCCGTTGCCGCCGGCCGAGACAGGGGCCGGGCCGGCCGGCGCCTCGGCCTTGGAACCGCCGCCCGCCGCCGTCGTCCCGCCGTCCTTCAGCTGACGGACCAGAGCTTCCGGGGTCGGCAGGTCGCTCATGTAGGCCAGGCGGATCAGGACCATCTCGGCCGCCTGCAGGGGCCGCTCGGCGGCCTGGGTCTCCTTCAGGCCCTTGAGCAGCACCTGCCAGGTCCGGGACAGCACCGGCAGGGACAGGCCTTCGCTCAGTGCCTTGCCACGGGTCCGCTCGGCCTCCGGCGTGCCGGGGTCCTCCAGCATGGTCGGGACGACCTTGGCCCGGGTCAGGAAGTGGGTGAGCTCCAGCAGGTCGGAAAGCAGGGTCGCCGGGTCGGCGCCGCTGGCGTACATGTCGCTCAGCAGGCTCAGCGCCTCGGGCAGCTTGCCGCGCAGGGCCGCCTCGAAAAGGTCGAAGATCCGGGTCCGGTCGGCCAGGCCGAGCATCTCGACCACCCGGGCTGCGGTCACGTCGCCGCCGGTGTGGGCGATGGCCTGGTCGAGCAGGGACAGGCCGTCGCGCGCCGAGCCGTCCGCGGCCTTCGCGATCAGGGCGATGGCCGCGGGCTCGGCCGCGACCTCTTCCTTTTCGACGATGGCGGCGAAGCGGTCGCGCAGCACCGCCTCGTCGATCCGGCGCAGGGTCAGGCGCTGGCAGCGCGACTGCACGGTGATCGGCACCTTGCGCAGCTCGGTGGTCGCGAAGATGAAGACGACGTGCGGCGGCGGCTCCTCCAGGGTCTTCAGGAGCGCGTTGAAGGCGCTGGTCGAGAGCATGTGGACTTCGTCGATGATGTAGACCTTGCGCCGGGCCGAGACCGGGCGGTAGCGCACGCCCTCGATCAGCTCGCGGATGTCGGCCACGCCGGTGCGGCTGGCGGCGTCCATCTCGATCACGTCGACGTGGCGGTCCTCGGCGATCGCCGTGCAGTGCTCGCAAACCCCGCAGGGCGCCGGGGTCGGTCCGCCCTGGCCGTCGGGCCCGACGCAGTTCAGCGCCCGGGCGATGATCCTGGCGGTCGTGGTCTTGCCGGTGCCGCGCACGCCGGTCAGCAGGAAGGCCTGGGCGATCCGTTCCTGGGCGATGGCGTTGGTCAGGATCCGGACCACGGCCTCCTGGCCGGCCAGCTCCGAGAGGCGGGTCGGGCGGTACTTGCGGGCCAAGACCCGGTATGCGCCCTCCGGGTCTTCCAGGACCTGCGGCAGGTCCTGAGCCTGTTGCGGATCGGGGCTCTCGGGGGCGCTCATCCGGTGCTTCGCTCGCGCTGTGTCACGGCTGCCCAGTATAGTCGCCCGGCCGGCGCTCTGTCGAAGCAAGAGGCGGAGGCGCTGGGGATAACGGCGTCGGGGATTGGATCCCTCGGAGACGAGGCGGGAGGCTGGACAAACGACCCGGACCGAACTCGTTACGGCTGCTTCCTTCCGGACCTGACCGGGTTGGCGAGGGGTCCGTCCGCCGCCAACCTCCCAGGCCTATATATCTGCCGGCCGCCCGGCCCGTGCAAGCGATTCCCGACCCTCA
>JASJAL010000239.1 GCA_030067055.1 Kiloniellales bacterium
TCCCGGTCCTCCTTGGCGATGTGCTGGCGGTACTGGGCGACGAAGGCCAGGCCGATCTCGTTGAAGCCCGGCGGCCGCGCGCCGGTGGCGAGGCCCTGCTCGACCAGGTCGGCGAACTCCTGGCTGGCGATCGCCAGCTCCTCGTGCTCGGCCTCCAGGTCCTCGATCGCCGGCGTCGCCCGCGGGTCGTGGCGGCAGATCGCGCGGTAGATCAGGTCCTCCTTGGGATGGTGGAACTGGTCCGGATAGGTCCGGCAGTAGGCCATGACCTCGTGCAGCAAGCCGTAGTCCGGCTGATCCGGCCGCTTCACCTCCCGCTCGATCAGGTCGAGCAGGTTGCGCATGCTGGAATGCTCTTCCTTCAGCGCCTCGATCATCTCCGACATGGCCGTATGCCTCCCGCAGGCTGGTCGTTTTCGCCAGGATGGACCCGGGGACGGACAGGCGGCATTGACCTATCGCAAGTGGGCCGAGCCGCTGGCGATAACCTCTCGAGTCTGGGCTCATACTAGCGGTTGAGGACGTCGTCCCGGGTGCTGGCGGCGGTCAGCATCACCTCGGCCGTCAGGTCCTGGGCCACGCCCAGCTCTTCCAGGGTCGCCTGGAGGTGCCCGGCCACGGCGTCGAAGTGGCTGTCGTTCAGACCGCGCTCGACCAGCGGCGCATGGGCGCGCCGCAGGTCCCGGCCGCTGTAGCGCGCCGGTCCCCCGAAGACCATGGTCAGGAAGGCCTTCTGCTTGGCCTGCTGGATCGCCATGTTGGTGCCCTCGAAGAAATGGCTGATCTGCGGATCCGCCAGGACCTTCTCGTAGAACAGGGTCACCGCCGCCTCGACCGCGGGCGCGCCACCGAGGCGGTCAAAAAGTGAGTCCGACATGTTTGCTCCCTCCTGGAATGATTGGGCCATTCCGGCCCGGGTCATCCGATTTCCCGACAATCTGGCACAGCCCGGTTGGTGTGCTTTGTGAGAAATGCCCGCCGAATCCGACGCGGAGGCCGGGCCGGCCTTTGCAGAGATATCGGGACGCAGGAATGGCGGTCCAGAGTCTCGCCTAGCCATCGATCTCCAGGACCGCGGCACCGGTCAGGCGGCCGTCGCGCAGGCGGGTGAGGGCCTCGTTGGCCTCGGCCAGCGGGAAGCGCTGGACCGTGGTCCGGACCGGCACCTGCGGGGCCAGGGCGAGGAAATCCTCGCCGTCTCGCCGGGTCAGGTTGGCGACCGAGATCACCTTCCGCTCACGCCACAGCAGCTCGTAGGGAAAGCTCGGGATGTCGCTCATGTAGATGCCGGCGCAGACCACCGTGCCGCCGGGCCGGACCGCCTTCAGGGCCGCCGGCACCAGCCCGCCGACCGGGGCATAGAGGATCGCGGCATCGAGCTCTTCCGGCGGGGTCTCGTCGGCATCGCCGGCCCAGACCGCGCCCAGCTCCCGGGCGAAGGCCTTGGCCGGCTCGTCGCCGGGCCGGACCAGGGCATAGACCTCGCGGCCCTGGTGGCGGGCGACCTGGGCGACGATGTGGGCCGCCGCGCCGAAGCCGTAAAGCCCCAGGCGCCTGGCCTCGCCGGCCATGACCAGGGAGCGGTAGCCGATCAGCCCGGCGCAGAGCAGGGGTGCCGCCTCGGCGTCGCTGTAGTCGCCGTGGATCGGAAAGCAGTAGCGGGCGTCGGCCAGGAGGTAGCTGCCATAACCGCCGTTCAGGGTGTAGCCGGTGAAGCGTGCTTCGGGACAGAGGTTCTCCTGGCCGCGTCGGCAATAGTCGCAGACACCGCAGGTCCAGCCGAGCCAGGGAACGCCGACCCGCTGGCCGGTCTCGAATCGCGCCACCTCCGGGCCGAGGGCCGCGATCCGGCCGACCACCTCATGGCCCGGGACCAGCGGCAGGGCCGGTTGGGTGAGTTCGCCGTCGACCACGTGAAGGTCGGTGCGGCAGACCCCGCAGGCCGCGACCTCGACCAGCACCTCTCCCGGCCCCGGATCCGCCAGCTCCAGCTCCCGGCGCACCAGGGGCGTCCTGGCGCGCTCCAGAACCATGGCCTGCATCCGCCGGGTCATGCGCCGCTCCCTCCGATTGGGCCGGGCACAACCCTAGCCCCGAAGCGGCGAGACCCGGGATGATTCACGTCAATCCAGATCGTGATCCTGGAGCCACATCATCGTGGCCGCGCCGCTGAGCAAGAGGGTGGCCGGAATGGAGACCAAGAGGAAGTCGCGCTCGACCTGCTCGAAGCCCTCGAAGACCATGTAGTGAACGACGTAGAAGAGGGCCAAGCCGCAACCGGCGACCGTCAGGGTAGGAAAGACCAACAGCCCGGCGATCGCGGACGGCCTGAAGCCGGACACTCGCAATCGGTCATCGGCGCGCCGTTCCCGGTGCTGCGACTGCAGCCAGTTGGCGAAAACCGCGAGCGAGGTGAGGCCCAGGCAAAGACCGAAGACCGCCACGGCCGCCCCCGAGCCTCCGAGGTCTCTCGTCAAGCTTTGGGCGAGATAAGTGGCGATGAAGATCTGGGTGGTCCAGAAGAAGATGTGGCCCGTCATGGAGGGCAGCGGCGCCTGCGCTGCCTTCGACCCTGGTGCGGACAATCCTGCCCTGTTCTCAATCATGAATACCTTCCCTCTTTTGGCCAGGGGTTCCCGATATAGTAGTAGTCTTCTATTTCTGGTACAACCATGTGGGATATTTCACTCGGTCACTTCGAAGGCGCGAATAACAAAGTATTGCCGCTCTTGAGAATTGACGAAGCCGGCCGAGTCGTGCGCAACTCCGGGTGCTGCGACTGACATCTTCCGCACCGGAGGTGGCGATGGGCGAAGCCGAAGTCTCTTCCCGCCGACGGGGCGGCCGGGCTGCGCGGCGCGAGCTGCGCGCGGCGCCGATTCCCGAGTCCGCGCGGCCGGTCCGCCCGGGCCTGGCCGGCGGCCGCTATCACCCCCTGACCGATTCCGAAGTTCAGCGAGTCCACGGCGCCGCGCTCGACGTGCTGGAGCAGATCGGCTTCGCCAACCCGATCCCCAGCTGCGTCGAGCTGATGACCGCCGCCGGGGCGGAGCTGACCGCCGAGGGCCGACTGGTGGTCCCGCGGGCCCTGGTCGAGGACACCCTGGCCAAGGCGGCCCGGAACATCGTGCTGCACGCGGCCGACCCCGGGCTCGACATGGAGCTCAGCGGCACGCGGGTGCACTTCGGCACGGCGGGCGCGGCGGTGCACGTCGTGGATCCCGAGACCGGCGCCTATCGCGACTCGACCCTCGAGGACCTCTACGACATGGCGCGCCTGGCCGACGCGCTGGAGCACATCCATTTCTTCCAGCGCCCGGTGGTCGCCCGGGACATGGTCGCGCCGCGCGACCTCGACCTCAACACCTGCTACGCCTGCGTCGCGGGCACCCAAAAGCACGTCGGCACCAGCTTCGTCGAGCCCGATCACGTCGAGGAGTCGCTGGCAATGCTGCACGCCATCGCCGGCGGCGAGGCGGCCTGGCGGGCCCGGCCCTTCGTGTCGATGTCCTGCTGCTTCGTGGTGCCGCCCATGACCTTCGCCGAGGACGCCTGCCGCTGCCTGGAGGCGGCGGTGCGCGGCGGCATGCCGGTGCTCTTGCTGGCCGCCGGGCAGGCCGGCGCGACCTCGCCGGCCGCCCTGGCCGGCGCGGTCGTCCAGGAAGTGGCCGAGGTGCTGGGAGGCCTGGTCTACGTCAACGCGATCAGCCCGGGCGCCCCGGCGATCTTCGGGCCCTGGCCCTTCGTCTCGGACCTGCGGACCGGCGCCATGAGCGGCGGCAGCGGCGAGCAGGGTCTGCTCTCGGCGGCCTGCGCCCAGATGGGCCAGTTCTACGACCTGCCGACCGGGGTCCCCGCCGGCATGACCGACTCCAAGCTGCCGGACGCCCAGTCGGGCTACGAGAAGGGCTACACCGAGGCCCTGCTGGGCCTTTCAGGGGCAAACATGATCTACGAGTCGGCCGGCATGCACGCCAGCCTGCTCGGCTTCTGCTTCGAGAGCCTGGTGATCGACAACGATATGATCGGCTCGATCCTGCGCACCATCCGGGGCATCGAGGTGACCGAGGACAGCCTCTCGCTCGAGACCATGCGCCAGGTCTGCACTCAGGGTCCGGGTCACTTCCTCGGCCACGAGCAGACCCTGGGTCTGATGCAGGCCGAGTACGTCTATCCGGAGGTCGGCGACCGCAGCAGCCCTAAGGAGTGGGCCGAGGCCGGCTCCAGCGACGTGGTCGAGCGGGCGCGGGACAAGACCCGGGAGATCCTGGCGGGCCACTATCCCGGCCACATCGACGCCGCGACCGACGCCAAGCTCCGCAAGGCCTTCGATATCAAGCTGTCGCGCAGGGCGATGACCGCGGCCTGATCGGCGGGACTTCGCCCTCGATCAGACCGAGGGATGGGGTCTCAGGAAGAGTCCGCGGCGGTGTAGTCCTCGAGGAAGCTCTGGATCGCGTCCGCGGTCTCCTTGAACATCAGGACGTTGTGCTCTTCGCTGTCGAGGACGACCTTGCGGTTGGCCTGGGCGCAGTGGTAGCCGCGCATCCAGGGATCGCGCTTCGACCAGACCGCCAGGGTGTTCGGCATGTCGCCGATCCCGAACCAGCAGGGCGCGCTCATGACGATCCGGCCCCGGAACCCCGAGCCGTTGTAGGCGCCGGCGTAGTAGCCGCCTTCGCTGCCGCCGGCCAGGAAGACGTTGCTCTGGTCGACCCAGGCGAGCTGGCTCAACTGCTGGCGGGCGTGGCGGATCTCGCCGAAGCGCGCGGCTGCGGTCCAGCGGTTCTGGGCGCCGCACTGCTCGGGCCGGTAGTCGCGGGCGAAGCTGTCCGGGGCGATGACGATGTAGCCGCGCTCGGCCAGCTTGCGGAAAGCATCGGGGCCGTTGTTCCAGTACAGGCCGTCGCAGCCGTGCAGGTAGATCAGGACCGCCCGGTTGTCGTCGGCCTCGAGCCGGTTCAGCGCCCAGCGCATGCCGCGGTTGTTCATCCGGCCGGTGACCACGCCGAGGTTCTCGTCCTTCATCAGGACCATGGCGTTGTCCCAGGTCCGCTGCAGCTCGTAGTCCTCGACCGCCGAGACCCCGGTGCAGGCCGGCAGCGCGAGCAGGGCCAGGGCCGCGCTGGACGCCGTGAGCGCCGTCAGACAGCGTGAAAGGAAAAAGCCAACCCGTTTCGGTCTTGTCATTTCGTTGCAGTTCTCCGAGCGCCGGGAGCATTGGAAAACTGCCGCCAGGTCAGTCGATGCACTTTCCCTTGCCTCCCCGTGGATCGAGCGATCGACAGGGGACAGACTAGACTCTGCATTGTTGTTTCTCGGCAAAGAATCTCTCCCACTAGGCGAAGTTCAGACTGCGCCGTTGCGTCGACGCAACAGATGAGCCGTGTGCAACTTGCGTTGCTTGGCCTGCTCAGTCGTGAAGGCCAGGGGCCGCCCCGTACCGGGGTCGGAGGTCTTGTGCCTGCGTCGGGGCGCGGCGCGCCGGCGGTTCGATCGAAGCTGCCCGAAAGGGGGCGTCGCGGGGCTTCGGCCGAGGAGGTTCTTGCCGTTTCGCGGTCCGTCGGGCCGCTTGAAATGGCCCCGTCATGGTTGTGTCTGAAGCTTGCCCGGGTAACGTTAATGGGCTGTAAACGGCCGGCGAGGAACTCGCCGTGGCCGTGGATAACTCCGCTTAAATATTTGGTTCAAAATTGATTTTTATTGAGTCGGAGTTCCGCTGCGGCCGCAAGGCGGCCCGGCCGGGCCTGGGATCTCGACCTTAGGCAAAAAGACATACTTCGGATCTGCGCGGCCACTACAACCTAAGCGAAGCCATGCGGGGCCAAGGTTCGAAGCGGCACTATATTGCCGCTCGGCTTCGGGGCGCTGAATTATATTGCCGCTTTGCCGCGGTCGGCGGGAGTCAGCTCCGGATCTCCTCGACGATCCAGTCCCGGAAGGCGGCGGCCGCGGAGGTCTTGAAGGTCGCGGGCTTGCCGACGAGGTAGTATGCGAAGCTTTCCGGCCAGATCGTCTTGGCCGCCGTCGCCAGCCGGCCGGCTTCGATCTCGGGGCGGGCGAGGGAGGCCTCGACCAGGGCCAGGCCCAGGCCCTTGGCGGTCGCCTCGAGGAGATCCCGGTTGCGCGGATAGCTGGGGCCGCTGGAGGCGAGCCGCAGGGTCTCCGTGTTGGTGATCCCGTTCGACCTCAGCCACAGCGTCCAGTAGGGACAGCCCTCCGCCTGCAGCAGATGGTAGGCGATGCTGTCCGCGGGTTCGTCGATCGAGGGCCCGACGCTCAGCAGGTCCGGGCTGCCGACGACCAGCATCTCCGGGGCAAAGAGCCGGACGCTCTCCAGCCCGGGGTAGTCGCCGAAGCCGTGGCGGATCGCCAGGTCGACCCGCTCGCTGTCGAAGTCGATCAGCCGGAAATCGGCGTCGACCCGCAGGGCGACCTCGGGATGGGCCCGGGCGAAGCCGGCAAGCCTGGGGGTCAGCCAGCCCCTGGCGAAGGTGCGCAGGGCCGAGACGATCAGGCGCTGCTGGGCGGCCGCCTCGCGCTGCCGCATCTCGGCCTTGTCGGCCGCGGTGAAGCCGGCGTCGAGATGGTCGAACAGCAGTCTGGCCTTGGGCGTCATGGTCAGATCCGCCCCGCGGCGCTCGAACAGCGGGTAGCCCAGGTGCAGCTCCAGGGCCTTGAGCCGGCGGTTGATGTCGGAGTCGGACAGGCTCATGTGCTTCGCGGCGGCGGATTCACCGCCTTGGCGTGCGACCTCGACGAAGGTCCGAAGCAGCGTTGGATCGAGTCTACCCATGGTGTTCTGCCATCCCGAGGAGGCCGTAATCTAACCTCGAAGCCCTAAGAAAGGCTAGCAGGATCGTCTAAAGTTTTATTTAAATTCAAGATATTACGGCTTATCGCGGGAGGCGTTCCGGGCGATGGCCGGGCTGCCCCTCGCGGACCGGGCCGGTCCGGGGCCGGCAGGGGCCGAAGCGCACCGTCGAGACCGCGCGAAATCGTGATCGCGCGGCCCGCCGCTCCGCGATCCGCCCATTCGGGGCTTGCTGGAAGGCCGGTCTAGAAATGGCCGCCGCGGCGGAACCCCTGCTTCTCGAAGTACTGCTGGTGGTAGTCCTCGGCCATGTGGAAGGTCTGGGCGGCGACGATCTCGGTGACGACCGGCTCCCTGAAGCGCTGCTCCGCCTCGAGCTTCGCCTTGCTGGCCTTGGCGGCGGCCTCCTGCTCGGCGTCGTGGACGAAGATCGCCGTGCGGTACTGCGAGCCGAAATCGGGCCCCTGGCGGTTCAGCTGGGTCGGATCGTGGATGTTCCAGAAGACGTCCAGCAGCTGATCGTAGGTGACTCGTGCCGGGTCGAACTCGACCTGCACGGCCTCGGCGTGGCCGGTGGTGTCGCTGCAGACCTCCTTGTAGCTGGGCGAGGGGCTATGCCCGCCCGTGTAGCCGACCGCGGTTGAGGTGACGCCATCGATCCGCCGGTAGGCCGCCTCCACCCCCCAGAAGCATCCGGCCGCAAAGGTCGCGACTGCCATGTTTCCAACCTCCCTCTGTCTTCCTTCTGGTGACATGTGGGGCGGCCCGCCCTCCGCGTCCAGTCGCTTGTTTTGTCCAGAACAAATGTGGTTCCGCGACACTTCGCGGGTCGGTATTCGGAAAGACAGGTCTGGCCAAGGGCGGTGAGATGACGAGGAGCGGGAAACCCGAGGAGGCGGCCATGGCGGAAGGATCGCGTGCCCTGAGCGAAGGGGCCGAAATCGGGGCCGGCGCCCTGGCCGATCTGGCCGCCGTCGACCGGCCGATCGAACAGGCGCGCGGCCTGCCGAACTGGCTCTATACCACGGCGGCCGGCTGGGGCCTGGAGCGCGACCGGCTCTTCGCTCCGACCTGGGCCTGCGTCGGCTTCGGCAAGGACGTGCCGGCGCCGGGCGACGTCCGTCCGGTCGACCTGATGGGCCTGCCCTTGATCCTGCTGCGCGACCACGAGGGCGAGATCCGGGTCTTCCACAACGTCTGCAGCCATCGCGGTCTGGAGCTGGTCACCGAGCCCTGCCGGGTGAAGCACCATCTGCGCTGCCCCTATCACTCCTGGACCTACGGCCTCGACGGCAGCCTGGCGAAGACGCCGATGATCGGCGGTCCGGGCCGCAACGACTGCCCGGGCTTCGACCGGTCCAAGCACGGCCTGAAGCCGGTGCGCAGCGCGGTCTGGTTCGATGTCGTCTTCGTCAACCTCTCCGGGACGGCGCCCGCCTTCGAAGAGCACGTCGCGCCCTTGGCGCAGCGCTGGTCGGCCTTCGAGGGTGTCCCGCTGCGCCACGGCGGTTCCGACTCCTCGATCTTCTTCGACCTCGCCTGCAACTGGAAGCTGGCGGTGGAGAACTACTGCGAGGCCTATCACCTGCCCTGGGTGCACCCGGGCCTGAACAGCTACTCTCGGATCGAGGACCACTACGACATCGCCGAGCCCGACTTCGCCGGCCAGGGCAGTACCGCCTACCGGCAACGGCTGGGCGACGGCAGCCTCGCCTTCCCGGCCGCCGCCGACCTGCCGCCGGCGTGGCAGGAAGGGGCGGAATACGTCGCGCTCTTCCCCAACGTCCTCTTGGGCCTGCATCGCGATCACTTCTACGCCGTGCGCATCGACCCGGCGGCGCCGGACCGCTGCCGCGAGCACTTCGAGATCTACTACTTCGCCGACGCGCCGGCCGGTCCCGCCTACGCTGGCCTGCGCGCCGAGAACTGCGCCGGCTGGCGCGAGATCTTCGCCGAGGACCAGGAGGTCGTCGAGCGCATGCAGCGCGGCCGGGCCTCGCCGGCCTACCAGGGCGGCGCCTTCTCGCCGGCCATGGACGGCCCCACCCACTGCTTCCACCGCTGGGTCGCGCGGCAGCTGATGGCGACGGCGCCCTCGGCGGTGGCGGCCGAGTAGGCGCGGCCGCTCGCTAGGGCGCTTGAATCACCCCGAATGGCCCATGTCCGATGTCTGCTTCGGCCCCAAGTGCAGTCATCTGCTGCGCGAGGTACATTGGCCGGGGATGACCCCAAGCGGCCCTAGAGGCTGAGACACCCGAGCACCTCACTCAGGAACCGTGGATGATCCTTGCCCGCTGCAAGCACAATTCGATCCGACGGAAAGGCCGTCCAGGAACCGTGCATGCCAGATCTTGCCGCTGGGGTGTCA
Organism: Kiloniellales bacterium; assembly: GCA_030067055.1. The sequence continues at coordinate 9,183 of JASJAL010000239.1, forward strand.
TGATAACTCATTTCCAAAGTGATCAAGGTTGGTCTTCCAACCTTCTTGGTACGAAAAGCGCTAGTTGCTCATTTCGTTAACCGTTCTTAACAAAAATTTGGCGCCTTCATGCTACGAGAAGAGGGCGTCATTCTTCATGGCGACTAAGCTATTGATTGTTTCTCGGAGGGCCATTTGCAATGAATCTCGGCAAGCTCCTCGCTGCGGAAAACCTCATTCAACCGGCGGATCTAGACCGTGCCGTCGCTTGGCAAGAGAGTAGCGGCGGCGACTTGGCGCAGTACTTGTTGGAGATTGGTGCGATCGATCGCAGACAACTCGATGCGGTGCTTTCACGACAGCCCCGGCGGCCCCAGTCGATTGAGGAAACGGGCCTGAGCCTCAGCTTTCTAACAGGGTTGGTGCTGAAGAGCATGTACTTGAACGGTTCAGATTGCGCCTCGGCCCTGGTGGAGGAGCTGAAGCTATCGCCGCGGATTGTACAGGGCCTCGTGGATTACGTTCGGAAACGGCAGTTCATTGAGCCTCTGGGCTCGTCGGCAAGCACGGAACACCCCTTGGACGTGCACTTCACCCTTAGCGAGTCCGGCAGGGCGCGGGCCGTTGAGGCGATCGAGCAATCGGAATACGTCGGACCGGCTCCGGTTCCGTTGCCTGCATTCGAGGCACAAGTGCTGAAGCAAAGCCTTACCCAGGAGCAGGTCGATTCCGAAATGCTCTCCGAGAGCCTGTCAGATCTGCTCGTACCGAATGCACTTGCTGACAGGATGGGCACCGCCCTGAACTCCGGGCATCCAATTCTCATGTATGGCCCTCCGGGCAACGGAAAATCCTCGATCTCGCGCGCCATCGGCCGGTGCTTCCGGCAGTTGATCTACCTGCCACGTTGTATCGAGGTCGATGGGCAGGTCATCAAGGTCTTCGACCCAACGGTCCATGAAGCGGTAGTGTCCGAAGACGATCACGGCGCGACGGCAGGCACGTGCACGGTGAGGCAAAGCGTCAACGATCCTCGCTGGGTACATTGCCGCCGCCCTTTCTTATGGACCGGTGTGGAATTGACGCTGGATATGCTCGATCTAAACTTCCATCAGCGCGCCCATTTCTACGATGCGCCATTGCAGATGAAAGCGTCGGGCGGAGTCCTCTTTGTTGATGATTTCGGCAGACAACTTCTACGACCTATTGACATCCTGAATAGATGGATCGTTCCCCTGGAGCACGGCGCCGATTACCTCACACTCGAAACGGGGCGAAAGTTCGGCTACACCTTCGACGTTGCCTTGATTTTTTCCACAAACCTGACGCTCGAGAACGTGATGGATGCCGACATCATGCGCCGAATCCCATACCGCATACGGATCGAAGCTCCGTCGCGCGACGAGTTCGTTCTTTTGCTTGAACGCGAGTGCGCCGGTCAAAATATCGATCTGCCCACTGACCTTAGATCGTACTTGCTCGACGAGTTGTATGCCTCGAAGGGCCGGCCCTTCGCCCGATACCATCCGCGCTTTATTGTCGAGCACGCCATTGCCAACGCGAAATACAAAGGGTGTTCACCTCGCATAGATCGCGAGGTCCTTGCGGAGGCGATGCAGGACTTGTTCACAGAGTAATGCCTGACGTCATCGCCCATGGGTGCTGACGTCAGACATCCTTACACCGCAGCCTGTTCGAGATATTGATAGGCGGTGGCAAGACTGCCGAGCACAGCGCCAATCGCATAAAACGCGATGTCCCACAGCATGTCCTTGTTGATGGGGACGTCCCCGATCGTGAACAGCGTGTCCTCGTCAGGCTCGTCGCCGACATTCTGGAAGTACTCCCGAACCAGCCCGAGCAGCAGCCCTACTATGGCGCCGATGGCCGCGGCGGCTTCGACGGGAAGCCCGAGTTCCAACAAACCCCAGGTGGTGATCCCCGCGACGATGGCTGCGATGAGAGCGTGAAAGACTTGCTCCATCGCCTTCCGGAAGGGCTTGCCCAAGGTGTTGTCGATGGCGTTCTCGAAGCTGTCTATGGCGTTCTCGATGGTGTCCTTGAGACCCAAATCCTTTACTCCGTCATAAACCTGTCGATCTGGCGAGCAGGTCCCCCGGAAGGGGCATCAAGCGCCTACGCGTTCTGCTGCCATGGCGTCACGGATCATCGCACGCAGACGTGCGAGAACTCACGCGGCTGACGAGATCTGCGCTCTCGATATGAGCCAGACTTGGTCTTCGAAACTAGCCTGTACCGAAGACCCTGGTACATAGCATTCAGCACAACCACTCGCGCAATAGACTTCCGGTCTTGGCTAGTCTGCGACATGGGTCGTCCCTCCGCCGCGGCACGCTAGGCCGCCGAGACCGGACATCGACCATTGAGTGCAAACGCCCTTGCCGGCTATTCGCCGATCAGGTGGAGCGCGATCTCGCGGCGGTGGGGGGCGTGGCGGTGCTCGAAGAGGTAGACGCCCTGCCAGGTGCCGAGGGCCAGGCGGCCGTCCTGCAAGGGGATGCCGAGATGGGTCTGGGTCAGGGCCGCCTTGATGTGCGCCGGCATGTCGTCGGGACCCTCCGCCGTGTGGCGGTAGAGTGCCGGGTCCTCCGGCACCAGCTTGGCCAGAAAGCTTTCCAGGTCGCGCTGGACGTCGGGGTCGGCGTTCTCCTGGATCAGCAGGGAGGCCGAGGTGTGCCGGAGGTAGAGGGTGAGCAGGCCGT
>JASJAL010000240.1 GCA_030067055.1 Kiloniellales bacterium
GGTCAATCCGGTCTTCTGGCCGCACCCTACCGCCGTTTGGGACCAGTTCCTGCGCATCTCCACCGAGGGCTATCGCAACTTTACCCTTTGGGAGCACATCGGTTGGAGTCTCTACCGGATCCTCATGGGCTTCGGCCTCGGTTGCCTGGTCGGCATTCCGCTCGGCTTCGCCATGGGCCTGTCCAACACCATGCGCGGCATCTTTGATCCCTTGGTGGAGTTCTTCCGGCCGATCCCGCCCCTGGCATTCATCCCGCTGGTCATCATTTGGTCGGGCATTGGCGAGCGCTCGAAGATCCTGCTGCTGTTCCTGGCCGCCGTCTGGATCATGACTCTGGCCGCGCGGGCCGGAGTCTCCAGCATTCGGCTTTCCAAGGTGCACGCCGCCTATACCTTGGGGGCTTCACGGGTCCAGGTGCTGCGTCATGTGATCCTGCCGAACGCCCTGCCGGAGATCTTCACCGGGATGCGGGTCGCCATGGGCGTATGCTGGGGCACCGTGGTTGCCGCCGAGCTGGTCGCCGCGGAGTCCGGCGTCGGCTTCATGATCATGGTCGCCAGCACTTTTCTGTCGACCGATATTGTGGTCATGGGCGTGGTCATCATTGGCATCATCGGCTACGCCATCGACATCCTGATGCGCAAGCTGGAGGCTCGGCTCATTCCATGGAAGGGGAAGGGATGAGGGTTGGCTGAGGGCGACGAGAGCCGTCTCGAGTCCCCGAGTCTTTCAAACGCCGTCGTGGTCGGTCAGAGCGCGGCCGGTAGGCTCCGCGGATCTCGGGTCAACGCCGGTCTATCGGATCGCTGAGGGGTTTCAAGAAGCCGTCCGCCCATTCGACGAACTTGCGGTGCAGCGTTGGCGGCATGGGCTTCATGACCTGTGAGCCCTCGGGCCTTCCCCAGTCCTGGCCGAGCTTTGCCCAGAAAACCTGGCGTTCGTCTACGAGGACCTGGATGAACTCTTGAAAGACATCGTCGTCGGTCGGGCCCCCGAACTCGACCGTGAAGGCCTCCCGGTTGAAGCGGCGTCGCACGGTCCCATCGCCCGGGGCGCTGAGTTCTCCCAGGGTGTTGGCGAGGCTGATGACCCGCCAGATGATCTCTATGGGAACAACGCCAGGTTGCCGCCTGCCGCCGGGCATAGCCGTTCGTCCTCCGTCGCAGCGGATGCGAGGCTAGGATCGGATGGTTAATGGGAGATTAAGCATCCCTGCGAGTAGCGGGGCTCAGCGATCCTGGAGGCCCTTTCGATGGGGATAACAGGAAGTTCCGACGCTGGGAGGCCCCATCCGAGACCGGCGCTCGGAGGCCTCCGCCCTTGCGGCCTGTTCGACCCGGATTCACCGATCGAATGCCAGGATTTCCTCCCTTTCGGCGAGGAACACCGGGTGCCAGACCCTCAATCCCCAGTCCGGGCCGACGTGAATTCTCGATCTGAGGATTGCCCTGTCGATCTAGCGCAGAACGTGGACCGAGCACGGCGCGTGCCGCACGACGCGCGCCGCCGTCGAACCAAGCAGGTAGTCTTGAAGTTCGGGCTTGTGCGACCCGACGATGATGCAGTCCGCCCCGATCTCTTCGGCGTATTCCGTGATCGTGCTCCCAGGATGCCCGGACAACACCACCACCTCTGCGTCCGCCTGTTCGCCCACACGGTCGCGGATCGCGGATTCCATGGTCTTTCGAACCTCGCTCTCGTGATCCGGTGGCAGATAGTAGCTGGCGAAGCCCGGAACGGGCTCGAGCACGTGCAAGGCAATGATCGTCCCATCCTCGTCTCTCAGGCGGCGCGCCAACTCGAGCCCGGTGAGGCCGTGGCCGTGGCTCAATCCAAGAGCCACGATGATCTTCTTGTACATGACGCCTCCCAGACATCCAGCGTGGAAAAAGCTCCCGGAGCATCGTGTCGGCGATGCTCCGGATCGCCTGCATCAGGCACTGCGATAGAGCTTGGTCATCACGAACTCGCGGTGCTTCAAGGACTCAGCAGCGGTCAGCCGACCGTTACAGGTGCGGATCGTGATGTCGATCAGCGCGTCGCCCGCTTCGTCCATCGTCATCTCGCCGCGCAGGATTCCCGAACAGTCGAGATCGATATGCTCGGGCATTTCCCGCGCCGTGCGTGGATTGGCGGTCAGCTTGATCACGGGCTCTATCGGGTTGCCGATGATGTTGCCCTGGCCGGTCGGGAAGAGGTGAACCACGAATCCAGCGGCCGCCTGAAGGGTCACGCATTCCGCCGCCGCCGAGGACGTGTCCATGAAATACAGCCCGGCGCCCTGGCCCGGCTCCTCCGCCGGCTTCAAGACGTCGATAAAGCTCGTCTTCTTGCCGATCTTCTGCAGATTGCCAAAGGCCTTCTCCTCGATCGTGGTCAGGCCACCCGCGATGTTGCCCTTGGTCGGCTGTGATTCCGACAGGTCGGAGGTCTTGTGAGGCTCGATCACCTCATCCATGTAGGCTTGCCAGGTCTTGAGAAACTTCTCGCCGATCTCGGGCGTCGCCGCACGGGCGGCGCAAACCTGCTCGGCGCCGGTCAACTCCGAGGTCTCGCCGAAGCAGGTCGTCGCGCCCAGCGGGTCGATCTTGTCGATCATGTTGCCGACGGTCGGGCAGGACGCCAGACCGGATGTCGTGTCGGACTCGCCGCATTTGGTCGAGACCCACAGGTCGGAAAACTTGCAGGGCACGCGCTGTTTCTCGCTCGCCCACTGCGAGAATTCCTGCGCCTTGCGCGAGGCATCGGCGACCGCCTTGATCTCGCCGTGTCCTTCGATTGAGAAGCCGGCGACCGGCTTGCCGGTCGCGGCGATGCCATCGACCACGCGCTGGGTCCAGCCGGGCTCGATCCCGATCACGATGCAGGCGGCAACGTTGGGGTTCTTGCCGGTGCCGATCAGCGTCCGGAAGTGCAGATCGAGGTCCTCGCCGAACTGCAGCCGCCCATAGTGATGCGGCAGCGCCAAGCAGCCGTCGATGTTGTGGGCCACTTTCTCGCAGGCGGCGTTGGACAGGTCGTCGAGCGGCAAGATGGCCACATGATTGCGGATGCCGACGCGGCCGTTCTCGCGCCGGTAGCCGAAGAATTCACGATCAGCGAGAGCCGTCATCTTACCACCTCTTGGTCTTCATGTTGTGAACGTGGACGTGGTCGCCCGTCTTGACGGCGGCCACGGCCTTGCCGATGTCGTGGCCGTACTTCAGGACGGTGTCGCCCTCGGCCAGGTCCTTAAGCGCGATCTTGTGGCCGAGCGGGATATCGGCCAGCGCATCGATGTGCAGGGTCCGGCCGGCCTCCATATCCAGGCCGGACAGAACGGTGCCGGCCTTGACCGTCTCCACCACGACCACGCCGACCGTGTCCTCTGAGCCGTGCACGAGAAAATCGGGCGCGCTCATTGCCTTTTCCTTTCCATCTTTTTGCATCTCCGTCTCTTCAGGGTCTCAGAACGATCTTGGCGGCCGCAGTACGGCCGGCGTCGAGATCGTGGAAGGCCAGCCCGCCCTCGGCCAAGGGCCGCTCCTCGATCCAGTCGAGTGTGCCGAGGCGGCCGTCGTACAGCGCTGCGAGCGAGGCCCGCAGGTCGGTGTCGGTGTAGGTGTAGACGCCGAGAAACGCGATCTCGGACAAGGTCAAGGTGCGGCTATCGAAGTCGCCGGCCCAGTCCTGCAGGCCGACGTGCGCGATCACGCCGCCGGGGCGCACCGCGGCGATCGCGGCCGCGCGGGTGGCCGCCGCACCGACGGCGTCGAAGACCAGGTCGAATCCGGCGGACCCGGCTGGCGTCACGATCGGATCGAATACGCTCAGGCCGGCGGCGGCTGCGGTCTTGCGGCGCAGGGGATTGGTCTCGGCCAGTTGCACCTCGCGCGCGCCCCAGGCCTTCAGGATCAAGCCTGCGAGCAGTCCGACGGAGCCGCCGCCGATGACCAGGGCGCGGCTCTCGGGAATCGGCCGCCAGGCGGTGCGCGCGGCCAGTGCCAGTCCGTGCCAAGCGGTCGCACAGGGCTCGGTCAGGGCGGCCTTGGCCGGGTCCATGTCCTCCGGCACAGGGATCAGGTTGCGGGCCGGAATCGCGATCCGCTCGGCGAAGGCACCGGGCAGGCGCATTCCGATGAGCTCGCGCCCGGCGCAGAGGTTGGCGCGCCCTTCTTGGCAGAAGCCGCAGGCGCCGCAGGTGATCAGGGGGTTGAAGACCACGCGCCCGCCGGGCGCCGGCCCCTCCAACACTGTGCCGCAGGCCTCGTGCCCCAGAATCAGCGGCGGCACGCGGCGTGGATCGTGGCCGTGCCAGGCGTGCATGTCGGAGCCGCAGATGCCGACCGCGTCGACTTTGACAAGGGCTTCGCCCGGGCGCGGCTCGGGCTCGGGCGCGTCGCGGTACGCGGTCTCTTGGGTTGCGGTGTAGAAAAGTGCTTTCACTGCCGCCTCATTTCGCGGTGAAGCCGCCGTCGACATAGAGCAGCTGCCCGGTCACGTAGTCGGAGGCGGGCGAGGCCAGGAAGACCGCCGGCCCGGCCAGATCCTCCAAGGCGCCGTTGCGCCCGACGCAGGTCGCCGCCGCGTTGCGCGCGGTCGTTTCCTCGTCCTCGAAAACGGCCGCCGTCAAATCGGTTGGAAAGAACCCCGGGGCGAGCGCATTGCAGGCAATTCCGTAGCGCGACCAGGCCTCGGCCATGGCCCGTGTCAATTGCGCTACCCCGCCCTTCGAGGCGCCGTAGGCGATCCCCTTGGGGAAGGCGCGCTCGGATTGCAGGGACGCGATGTTGACGATCCGCCCCCAGCCCTTCTCGCGCATGGCCGGGACCAGAGCTTTGGCCAGGAAGAAGGGCGTCGACAGGTTGAGATCCAGGGTCCTGCGCCAGCTATCGGGCGTCACCGCTTCCGCCGCCTCGCGCAGATTGACGCCGGCGGCGTTGACGAGGATGTCCGGCGCACCGAGGCGTGACGAGATGTCTTGCGCAACGTCCACCAAACCGGTGATTTCTGAGAGATCGGCCGCGCAAGCCGCGGCGCGACCGCCGGCGGCAGTCACCTCGTTCACCCAGTCGCCAAGCAAGGCCTCGCGCCGCGCAACGCCAACCACTGCGGCGCCGGCCTGCGACAGGGCCGTGGCGATGGTCCGCCCGATCCCTGAGCTGGCGCCAGTCACGCAGGCGACGCGGCCGTCGAGACTGAAGAGAGCTTGCGTCATTCCACCGCCGAGAGGTCGAAGCGCTCGTTCGGGAACCATTTCGCGAGCCGCACGTCCGCCGTCTTGGCGTGGCCTTCCATGCCTTCCAGGCGCGAGATGCGCGCGGTGACCTGCGCGATGTCGCGGTTCGCCTCGCGGGTCATGCGCTGCCAGGTGACGGTCTTCATGAACTTGCCGACGGACAGCCCGCCGGTGTAGCGGGCCGCGCCCTTGGTCGGCAGGATGTGGTTGGGCCCCGAAGTCTTGTCGCCGAAGGCGACCGTGGTTTCCTCGCCCAGGAACAGCGAGCCGTAGTTTCGAAGACTCTGCAGCCACCAATCGAGGTCGGCGCAATGCACCTCGAGATGCTCCGAGGCGTAGTCGTCGGAAACGCGGACCGCCTCCTCGCGCGAGCCGACGATGACGATCTCGCCGTAGTCCCGCCACGCGGCCTCGGCGTTGGCACGATTGACCTCGGGCAGTTCGGCAACGAACTTGGGCACCAAGCTCAACACCTCTTCCGCCAAACCGCGATCGAGCGCGACGAGCCAGGCCGGCGAGTTGTAGCCGTGCTCGGCTTGGCCGACCAGATCCCAGGCGACGATCTCAGGGTCGGCGGTCTGGTCGGCGATGACCATGACCTCGGAAGGGCCGGCGAACATGTCGATGCCGACCCGGCCATAGAGAATCCGCTTCGCCTCCGCGACGAACTGATTGCCCGGGCCCACCAGGATGTCGGCCGGATCGCCGCCGAACAGCCCGAAGGCCATGGCAGCGATCCCCTGCACGCCGCCGAGCGCCAGAACGGTGTCGGCGCCGCAGAGATCGAGGGTGTAGAGGATCGCCGGGTTCACGCCCTCGCCGGGTTTGGGCGGCGAGCAGGCAATCACCTGGGGCACCCCGGCCACCTTCGCCGTCGTGACCGACATGATCGCGGAGGCCACGTGGGAATAGCGCCCACCGGGCACGTAGCACCCCGCCGCACCCATGGGAATATTGCGATGTCCCGCGACGAGGCCCGGCCGGAGCTCGACCTGAGCGTCACGAATCGCATCTTTCTGAGCCTCGGCAAAGCGGCGCACCTGATCGTGCGCGAAGCGAATGTCGTCCTTGAGGCGTTGTGGCACTTGCTCGGCCGCCGCCTCGCGCGCGTCGCGGGAAACGACGATATCGCCCTCCCATTTGTCGAACTTGGCGGCGTATTCGCGCGCCTTCGCCTCGCCGCCGGCTTCGATATCGTCGAGAATTGCCTGCACATTGGCTCGCACGTCCTGCTCGCCGGTCGCGGCCGTCTTGCCGGCCTTCTTTAGATATTCGACAGCCATGGCTGCAAACCCTCCAGATGGTCAGTAGATGTCGGGCAGGAACACGGTCGAGATGGCCGGGACATAGGCGATCAGTAGTACAATTATCAACATACCGATCACATAAGGGCCAACGCGCGATGCGATCCTCAAGACCGATTCCCCCGTAATGCCCGAGATGACGAAGAGATTGAGCCCGAGCGGCGGCGTGATGAAGCCGACGCCCAGGGCGGTGATCATCATGATGCAGAACTGCACGTCATTCATGCCGATCTCCTGTGCCAGGGGCAGCAGAATGGGCGACAGAATGACGATGTTGGGCGTGGTCTCCATGACGCAGCCGGCGGCGATCAGAATTCCGATGATCAGAAGCTTGATCATGATCGGGTCATCGGTCAGCGACGTCACCGCGAAGATGAAGCCCTGGGGCACATTGAGCGCCGCGAGGGTCTGCGCCAACGGCAGGGACATGGCGATGATCGGCAGGATGACTCCGTTCACCTTGGCCGAGCTGACGAGCATCTTGGGGAAATCGGCGAGGGTCAGCTTGCCCTGAAGCAGACCGATAACGATCGTCGTGGCCACCGCGACCGCCGCCGCCTCGGTCGGCGTGAAGATGCCGGTGTAGATGCCGCCCAGGATGATGATCGGAACCAGAAGCGCGTAGCGCCCGTCCCAGACCGCGGTGCGCCAGCGGGTGAAGGAGAACCCGGCCTTCTCGCCCTCGAATCCGTGGATCCGGTTCATGACGATGTTGGTGACCATGATCGAGAGCATGACCAGCACGCCGGGAATCGCCGCCGCGAGAAACAGGGTCGAGGCGGAGATGCCAAGGATCAGGCCGACGATGATGTAGGCGATCGAGGGCGGGATCAGGATGCCGGTGCAGGCGCCCGAGGCGACCAGCGCGCAGGCGTAGGGCCGTGGGTAGCCCTTTGCGACCAGCTTGTGAATTGTCATGCGCCCGACCGCCGCCGCGCCCGCCGCGTCGGAACCGGAGATGCAGGCGAAGAAGCCGCAGCCGAGCACGGTCGCGGTGCCCAGGCCGGCGCGGAAGCCGCCGGTCGTCGCGTCGGCCACGTCCAGGAGCTTGTCCGACAATCCCGTGCGCACCAGCACGTCGCCGGTCAGAATGAACAGCGGAACGGCGATGAGGGCGAAATGATCGATGCCGTCGAACAAGGACTCGCCGAGCAAGCCGATCGGCAGCACGTCGGTCACCAAAAGCATGATCACGGCGCCGATCCCGATCGCCGCCCAGACCGGGACCGCCAGCGCGATCAGCGCGACAATCAGCAGGACCGGGCCGTAGAACTCCCAGCCGAGATCGACGCTTTGTTCCTGAAGCTGTTGCCAGATCATGACGCGCCCCTCCCCCTAGTCGAACATCTTCCCGCCCTCGTAGACCGGGCGGCCTTGCAGCAGGTCGCGCGTGTCGCGCCAGATCGACTGGCCGAGGCGGTAGATCATGAGCGAGAAGCCGAGCGGCACGGCGGCGAGGAACCAGGCCAGGCTGATCCGCAGGCCGTGGGTGACGGAGCCGAACTTGAAGGAAATCTCGAGCGACTCGATCGCGGTGTAGAGCGCGAGCACGGCGAGGCCGAGCATGCAGAGGTCGCCCAAGAGGTAGACTGCCGCCTTGGCCCGGCTGGAGAGATAGTGGAGCAGCACGTCGATGCGGATGTGCGCGCGCTCCTTTACCGCGGCCGAAGCGCCGACCCAGGCCAGATATATGAAGGCGTAGCGGGCGATCTCCTCGCCCCAGAGCGAGGAATAGGACAGGACGAAACGGCGCACCACCTCGACCACGATGGTCGCCACGATCATGGCGTAGAAGACAAGCAGCAACCAGCGCTCTGCGTTGTCGTCGAGCCGCCGCCAAAATGAGTCCGGGGCCGTCATCGCGCACACTCCCCCTTTAGCCGCGGCGGGCTTCCCCCGCGGCACGGTTCTCGTTGCTCCTGGATTGGCGGGTCGGGGAGCCGGGTCGCCCGACCCGCCGTCTCGGCGTTAGGCGTCGTGGACGTAATAGCGGCCTTGTGTGTTGGCCGCGGTCTCCAGTTTCTCGAAGACGTCCATCGAACCCGACAGCTCCTTCTTGAAGCCGTCCCATTCGCTACGCTGATAACCGCCCGCCTTTGTCCATTCCTCGAGCTCCGAGGCGCTCGGCGAATAGAACTGTACGCCCGCCTTACCCATCTCAGCCATGGCGTAGTTTCGCGCCGCAGGCACCTTGGCGAGGTTCTGCTGCGCCGTGATCTCAGAGGCGAACTCGACGCCTGCCTGCACGTCCGCCGGCAGGGAATTGAACCATTCCAGGTTGCAGGAATAGACTTGGCTGTCCGGCACCGCCTGGGAGAAGGTGACCCAGGACAGAATGTCCTTGAAGCCGAAAACATGCAGGGCCCCGACTGCCGGATCGAGCGCGTCGGCGACGCCTTGCTTGATCGCCGAGGGCGTTTCGCCCCAGGCGACCGGCGTCGGGTTCGCGCCGATCATGCGGTAGTATTGCTGCAGCATCTTCGAGCCGGGGACGCGAAACTTCACGCCGCCCAGGTCTGCCGGAGTCTTAACCGGACCCTTGCCACCCTTGCGCATCGCGACCACGCGCGGGTCTATGACCACGTACCACAGCGCCTTGAAGCCCTTGGCCTCGACCAGCGGATGGACTTGGGATTTCCAGGCGTCGGAATTGACCAGGTTGACGAATTTCTGATTGGCGCCGCAGAAGTAGGGCAGGTTGATCAGGTCAACCACTGGCGCGAAGGGCGCGAAATTGGAAAGCGAGTGCTGGGCCGCCTGAATCGTCCCGTTCTGCACCTTCTGCGCCAGCGCGCCGCCGGCACCGAGCTGTCCGCCTGGCGCGAGCTTGACGTAGACCTTGCCGCCGGTCGCGTTCTGGACATTCTCCTTGAAGTCCAACTGCATGATCGGATAGCTGCGCGAGGCGCCGAGGATGTAGGCGGTCGCCACCGTCATGACATGCTCGGCCGCGCGCTGACGCTCCTTTTCTTCCTTGGCGGTCTGCGCAGCCGCTTCGGAACTGACTAGCGTCCCGCCGGCGCCTGCGACGACGGCGGCGGTGAATCCGAAGTTTTTCGACACTTCCAGGAAGCGGCGACGCTCGGCGGATTTTAGCTCCCCTCGCGGAGTTCGGCGGTTCGCGTTGTCTGGCATGTGTACCTCCCTTAATCGACGTCTTGAGTTTTTTGATTGGAGTCCGCAGCGGCCTCTCTCGCGAGACAGCCGATCATGAACAAGATGACGGCGGCAAAAAGGACGAGGAACTCTCCAATGTCTCCGAGGCCCGGCACCGTCGTGGCGCCGCCGAGCACGGCGACCTTTCCAACCACGATGTTGACAATGAAGATCGCGAAGAGGACCCCGGCTCCGAGAAGCGCATATCGGCCAATCATTTTGTCGCCCACCCCGTTTGTAAGCGCTTACATTTTTGTGAACGGTACTCGCTAGTTTATGGGTGAGTCAACCCTTCAAATCGCTGCCCACAACTTATATGGTTTTGGATTGAGATTGAATTGCGCGGTACGCGAAGGCTCGATCACTATGGGGAAGGCAAAGAAAACAAAGAGCAAGCGCTTACAGAATTTTGCTTCGACTCGCCCAACATTGGAGGATGTCGCGCGCCGCGCGGAGGTTTCGACCGCAACGGTGTCGCGTTATTTCAGTGCTCCGGAGAAGCTTCGACCGGCTCTGCGCCTTCGAGTGCATGTGGCAGTCGGCGAACTCGGCTACACACCTCACGGTGCCGCACGGGCCTTGGCTTCCCAGCGCAGCAATACCATCGGCGCGGTCATTCCGACCCTCGACAACGCGATATTTGCGACCATGGTGCAAACCCTCCAAAAAGTACTCTCGGCGAAGGGCAAGACCCTTCTGCTTGCGGCCTCCGATTACGACCCCGAGCAGGAGCGCGGTCAAATCGAGAATCTGATCGTGCGCGGCGTAGATGGTTTGATGCTAACTGGCGAGGCTCGCGATCCGGCCGTCTATGCCCTTCTCGAGCGTCACGGCATTCGCTATGCCAACACCTACGTCCATCATCCGGACTCGAGACATCCGACCATCGGGTTCGACAACATGCGCGCCATGCAGAAGGTTGTCGGCTACCTCTATGATCTCGGGCATCGCTCCTTCGCCATGATCGCCGGCATCACAAAGGATAACGACCGGGCTGCTGAACGAGTGGCCGGTGTAAAGCAGGCCCTGAGCCAAAGACGATTGGCCCTGGAGACAGCCCGGATCTTGGAACAGCCCTACTCGATTGCCGCGGGCCGCGAGGCGTTGCGCAGGCTCTGCTCGGCCGCTAACCGACCCACGGCAATCGTCTGTGGCAACGATGTCTTGGCGCTTGGTGCGCTGTTGGAGGCCGGGGCGCTCGGCCTCCGGGTACCGGAGGACGTCTCGATCACCGGCTTTGACGACTTGGAGCTTGCTAGAGAGATTGGCCCGGGCCTTACCACCGTCCACGCGCCCTTGGAGGAAATGGGCCGCCTGACAGCCGAGTATCTCCTCGCCATCGAGGGAACGGAGGATCAACCCCTCCACCTCGAGCTTCCGGCCGAGTTGGTTGTCAGAGGGTCGACGGGTCCCGTGCCGGATCACGCTTCGGCTTGATCGAGAGAATGTCGCGGTCGATTGAACCCCTATGCGACATGCTGAGCAAAGGCGCTATAGCGGACATGCCGTCGCTGAGTCCGGGAAGAATTCACCGCAATTCGATTCAGTGGCGGACCCCGCGTGATCGATCGCGGAGGTAAGAATTGAGCCAATCTCGTTCCTCACAGAGTGGTCGGATCAGCACCACAGACCTGACCGAAGCCGAGATCCTGAGCCGGCGGCCGGTCTGGATCGCGATGTCGGAGCTCTGGCTCGACACCGAGCTGCAGGACCAGGACCTCGACCGCATCGCGCGTGCGCTGCACGACAGCGGCTACGACCGGGATACCTTGGACCGGATCCTGGCCGAGGAGGTCGCGCCGGTCGTTTACCGCAACCTCTACTCGGTCGCCGGCGTCTGGACCGGCTTCGATCCGGATTGGCTCTGCGCCGAGATCTCGCGCAGGCTGCGAACACGAGGACCAATCCGCGCCTGGCTCCTGCGGCGACGCCGCGCCGTGATGACGGGACTCATCCGCAACGAATGGCAGGCGGTTCTGCGCCGCTACGATGCCTTGGCCGACGCAAAAGACGATTCGCGCTGAGCGCGTCGCCGCCTCGTCTTGCTCGCACCTGCGTTTCGCGCTAGTAACCGCGCGGTCCGGCGGTCCTTCCGGCCGGGACACAGCTTACAAGCCGCGGCGCGACGCCTCGACGCCGATGCCGCCGGCACTCAGTTGCGGGGAACAGGCATCATGGCACGGAACAAGAT